>JALONS010000083.1 GCA_025454855.1 Arcicella sp. | reverse complement strand
CTTGGATTCTTATTGCTTTGAGGGAAAATCAATCCTGACGGGTGGGCGTAGGTATTCTTTCAATAACAACGGACAACTCAATCTTTTCATCAACTGCCACACTACCGAAGGTCGCCATGATTTCGTAACGGGAGCAAAAGTCTGCGGCCCAAATGCTTTCGTGAATTGCACGGCAAAAAATACACACGGAGATACAGGCCCACACCACCGTTGGGCAATGGGAACGCTCTATGATAACATCGTAACCGATGGCGAAATCAATGTGCGTGATAGAGGAAATTCAGGAAGCGGACACGGCTGGGCGGGAGTCAATCAGGTATTGTGGAATTGCAAAGTTTGGGTAATCGGTTTACAAGGAAAAAAAGTTGATAATTCTTTTAAACTCGGCGAAAGACCCGACGGCGAATGGGAAGGGCTAAACAAAGCCAATTTGCAACCATCATCGCTCTACTACGCTCAATTAAAAGCAAAAACAAATCATTAATTAGTTGCGTAAAAACTAAATAAACAGACATTTAAAATTTCCCAACACATAAAAACAAAAACAATATGAAAAAAACATTACTGTCCGTAGGTAAACCCTCCGAAAGGCACTACCTAAAAATCGTCCAAACAGTTCTAATGGTTTTTATTTTAGGGTTGTTCCACGTAAAGGCATACGAAAGTAAAATGCACACCACAACAGCCATTTCTAAACTGGCTCCTGTGGTTATTTCGGGTTTAATAACTAACGAACAAGGCGAACCACTTGCTGGAGCAAATATTCTTTTGAAGGGAACTAAAAAAGGAACAACGGCTGATGCAAATGGTAATTTCCGTTTAGAACTTAGTGATGCAGAAAAGAATGGAAGATTGATAATTAGTTTCGTTGGGTACGAAAGTCAAGAAGTTGCAACCCAAGGAAGAACGACAATCAATGTTGTTTTGAAAACTTCAAATACTTTGGATGAAGTAGTGGTAGTAGGTTACGGAAGCATAAAAAAATCAGACTTGACTGGCTCTGTATCTTCTGTAAAAGCAGAACAGATTGCCGCTTACCCAGCGGCAGGGCTTACACAAGCCTTACAAGGTAGAGCACCAGGGGTACAGGTTCAATCAAACAACGGAGACCCTGGGGCAACTTTTAAGTTGCGTATTCGTGGAGCATCTTCTATTAATGCCAGTAGCGACCCTCTGTTTGTAGTTGATGGATTTGTGGGTGGACAATTACCTCCTCCTGAAGACATTGAGTCCATAGAGGTTTTAAAAGATGCTTCCGCCACTGCTATTTATGGTTCAAGAGGAGCAAACGGTGTAGTCATGGTAACGACTAAGCAAGGAAAAGAAGGTAAACCAAGAATAGAATTCAACACTTCATACTCTATTCAACAAGAAATCAATCGCCTTCAATTATTAAATGCAGCCCAGTACACAGACTTCATGAAAGAAGTTGTGCCTACCTATGTATCTCCAGGAGGAAGTACTGATTGGCAGGATTTGGTGATGAAGCAAGGAAACATTCAGAATCACCAATTATCATTTTCAGGAGGTAATGCCAATACCAAATATTATGTTTCAGGGACTGTATTTGATCAAGATGGTATTCTTTTGGGGTCAAACTTTAAACGATATACCTTGACTAATAATTTGTCGTTCAAAGCCAGTGAGCGTCTTAATTTTGGGGTGAATCTACAAATTCAGCGTTCTGAACGTAAAGGAGCTCGTACACAGGAAGGTGCAGGTGGCTCTAATGGAGCTGGAGTAATAGCGTCGTCCTACAAAATGATGCCTAATCAAAACATTTATAATCCAGATGGCTCTTTCCAAGTGGCTTTACAGGCTGATGGTATTGATAACCCTTTCGCTATTGCTACACAGTTCAAAGATGAAAATACAACAGATAGATTACAGGTTAATTTCTCTGGTGAGTATGAAATTTTAAAATCTTTAAAATTCAAAACCACCTTCGGAGCATCTTCCGCTAATGGACGTTCTGGGCAGTTTTCACCTACCACGCTTAACCAAGGGAAAGCTACAGGAGGTGATGCTTCAATAGATGGAGATAAAGATTTTAATATCATCAATGAGAATTATTTGACATACAATAAAAAGTTTGGACAAGCACATGATGTTACATTATTAGGAGGTTACTCATTCCAAAAAAGTCGTAATGAAAGCTGGGGTGGAAGAGGACAATCTTTTCTAACCGACGCAGTTAATTACTGGGATTTAGATGGAGGTTCAGTAGTGCAGCCATCAAACTCTGGGGTTGTTGAACGCCAATTGGAATCATACTTTGGAAGGGTTAATTACAATTACAGGGATCGTTATTTGATTACCTTGAATGCTCGTTATGATGGCTCTTCAAACTTTAGTAAAAACTTCAAAAGAGCCTTTTTCCCATCAGGAGCCATTGCATGGAATGTTACTAATGAAGATTTCATGAAAAATTTTAAGGTAATCAATAGTCTTAAAATCCGTGCAAGTTATGGTTTAACGGGTAATCAAGCCATTGCACCTTATCAAACACTGTCAAGATTTGCTTCTGCTCTTGCTGTGACTAATGGACTGCCTGTGAATGCGGTTGTTCCCAATGCGGTAGCAAATGATAATTTAACATGGGAAACCAACGAGCAATTTGATATTGGTGCCGATATATCATTCTTAGATAATCGTTTTAATTTGACTTTAGATTATTATAATCGTATTACGAGAGATTTATTATTTGAGGTGCCTCTTCCTTTGTATTCAGGGTATGCTACTCAATTGAAGAACATTGGTAAAGTAGGCAATCAAGGTTTTGAAGCCAGTTTAGGTGCTAAAATTTTGACAGGAGACTTTAAATGGAATGTAGATTTTAACATTTCAGCGAATAGAAACAAAGTACTATCTCTACCCAATGGGAAAGACATATTATATAATGCTCGTCCAGGTCACTTAGTAGGTATTACACAGAATGGTATTCTCAGAGAAGGTGCTCCTGTGGGTAGTTTCTATGGTTGGATTTACGATGGTGTTTATCAACAAGGTGACAAATTTACACCAGGAGGTGGTTTTGAACAAGTAGTTGGAGGGGAAAGATACCGTGACATCAATGGTAAAAAAGATGCTAATGGTGTACTAACGGGTGAAGCAGATGGAATCTTAAATGCAGATGACCGTACCATTATTGGAGACCCTAACCCCGATTTTATTTATGGGATAAACTCCGATTTCAGATACAAAAATTTTGATTTGAATATCTTCTTCCAAGGTTCTCAAGGAAATGACCTACTAAGTTTTACTTTATTTGAACTGGAGAATGGGGGCGGAGCTTACAACGCAACCACCCGTATGTTAAATCGCTGGACGCCTACTAATACCAATACTGATATTCCTGTACGTTCACTAAGTCGTACTCAAAGAGCCTCTACTCGCTGGGTATATGATGGTAGTTTCTTGAGATTGAAAAACTTAGCTATTGGTTACAATTTCAATTTCAAAAACTCATCTATCAAGAGAATTCGGGTGTATGCAAGTGCTCAAAATATCTTGACATTCACGAGCTACCCAGGATATGACCCAGAGGTGAATTATAGTTCAACGGGTAATACAAACTCAAATCGTAACCTTGGCTTAGATTATGGAAGTTATCCCAATGTGAAAAATTACTCAATTGGTATGAATATCAGCTTCTAAATATTAGTAACATCTTAACAACGAAATCACAATGAAAAAAATATTTAATAAATTCTCAATAGTACTACTGGCGGTTATGGCTGTTAGTTGTGCAGACTTGACAGAAAACCCCGTAGGGATTCTATCTCCAGATGGATTCTTTAAAACTAAGAAAGACGTAACAAGTGCGGTGATGGGAGGATATGCTATTTTAGCAACTGAGCCTCTTTATGGTCGCCAGTTTACTTCAGCATTAATGCTCAGAGATGATATGTGTGATATTGGTAACCGTGCTACGGCTGCGGATAGAATACAAATTAATGACTTCACTATGGATGCACTTAATCCACTTTCTACCAATGTTTGGAGGAGTTGGTACACGGTAGTTTCTGCAGCTAATACTGCTGAAACTGGAGCTATTAGTTTGAATTTACCTGAGGCAGAAATCAATCCTTTGATTGCTGAAGCTCGTTTCTTAAGAGCATTTGCCTACTTTCATTTGGTGCGTCTATATGGTGATGTTATGTATTTAGATAAACCAGTTACAGACCCAGAATCGGTAAAAACAATGAAAAGAATGCCAGAAGCAGACATATACAAGAAGATTCTGGCAGATTTAGAGTTTGCCAAACAATGGTTGCCTGAAAAACAAGTGAATGATGTACGCTCAAGAGCAACCAAAGGAACAGCTGCCACCTATCTGTCGTCTGTATATCTAACTTTAGGGGATTACGCTAAAGCCTATACGGAGGCTAAATTTGTAATTGATAACAGAGATAAATTTGGGTATAGACTTGAAGCGGATTATCAGGACTTATACAGAGGCGACAAAGCAGAGTCTAAAGAAATGATTTTTACCATGGATTTCTTAGGCAATCGAACTGCTGGAGATTTTAACCAAGATTTACTCCCAGCGATGGTAGCTCCACAAAACTTAGCTGCTGGATTTGGAGTAAACGTACCGACTCTTAGAGTTTACCAGACTTGGGATGCAAGAGATTATCGGAAAAAAGTTAGTTTCTTAGATACCTTAGTTGTTGGAACTACAAGAACACCCTACACCGCATTTAGATTTGCCGCAAGACCTCATGTGGATAAATGGAGAAGATTCCCTGGTTTGCTGGGACAAGCTGATGGACGTGATTCTGACTATAATTACCCAGATTTTAGATATGCAGAAGTACTGTTAATCGCAGCAGAAGCCTTAGCAGAAACCTCTGGTGTAACAGCCGAAGCCATTGGATACGTGAACCAAGTGAGAGCAAGAGCAAGAAATGCCGCAGGCAAAGTAAATACATTCCCTGCAGATGTTACAGGAACTCCCAATAAAGCAGATTTTATCAATCTGGTATTAGAAGATCGTCGTTTAGAACTATCCTTTGAATTTAAACGCTGGTATGACATCAAACGCCGTAGATTAGGAGATGCTGACAAGGGAAACGTATTTGGACCAAACTCGCTTGAACCAAGAACATCTTTTAATCCAAGTCGAGACTATCTGTTTCCAATACCTAAAACAGAAATTGACTTGAATCCAAATATTACGCAGAATCCAGGTTATTAGTTTTCTGGTAATTATTAGCGTTACGGAGTTTTATGTTTATGGAGTGGGACGAACGATAATGTTCACCCACTCCATCAATATTTTTCAGGAATTAACAAAATTTAAAGTAAAAACATTAAACGTATGAAATTAAGGAAAATAGCCGCTTTCCTATTGGTTCTAATGAGCATGAATACCATTGCCCAACAAAAATTTGAAGCATCTTTAGAATCTTTCGAGAAAAATTATATTTGTCCTGAGTGGTTTCGAGATGCCAAATTCGGAATTTGGGCTCATTGGGGACCTCAGGCAGTACCCAGAGAAGGCGATTGGTACGCAAAAAAACTCTACATGAATCGTCAATTTGACAAAAAAACAAGAAGCTATTTTGATGAACCAGACAGAGTATATAAACTACATTTAAAAAAATATGGGCATCCCTCAGAGTTTGGCTATAAAGATATAATTCCTTTATGGAAAGCAGAACGTTTCGACCCCGAACAGTTGATGAAATTATACAAAAGAGTTGGGGCTAAATATTTCGTGAGTATGGCAACCCACCATGATAATTTCTTTTTATGGAATTCAAAAATTCATCAATGGAATTCTGTCAATATGGGTCCTAAAAAAGATATTGTCGGACTTTTTCAGGCGGCTGCCAAAAAGGAAGGATTACGTTTTGGCGTATCAGAACATTTAGCGGCGAGTTATACATGGTTTCAGCCCAGTCATGGTGCAGATAGGGACGGACCTTTTGCGGGTGTACCTTACGACGGGGCAAATCCGCTTTATCAAGATTTATACCATCCCAAAGCGGCTTTGGCAGATACCGCTTGGCTAACTACAAGCCCCGAAAATCATCAAAATTGGCTGAAAAGTATTAATGAAGTAGTAGATATGTACCACCCCGATTTGCTATACTCTGATAGTCAATTACCTTTTGGAAAAGTTGGTATGGAAATGTTAGCTCATTTTTACAACGAAAATATGACTTTCAATAATGGAAAGCTCGAAGCCGTCTATAATTGTAAACGTGGTGAAACAAACCCCATGTGGGTAAAAGATATTGAAAGAGGAAAAACCGAAGCAATCAGCCCTTATCCTTGGCAAACGGACACATCCATTGGCGATTGGTTTTATCGAAAGGGACAAAAATACAAGACTGGTAAAGAGATAGTCCAAATGCTGATTGATATTGTTAGTAAAAATGGAAATCTTCTCATAAACGTAGTACAAACTCCAGAAGGCGATTTAGAGCAAGACGTACTGTCTATTTTAGAAGAAATAGCTACTTGGACAGGTATAAACGGAGACGGTATTTACGGTACTCGCCCGTGGAAAATTTTTGGTGAAGGTCCAGCAATGACCAAGAAGAATAAAGCAGGTGCATTTGGGGGAATCAGTGATGTAGATAATATTGAATACACCGATGCAGATTTCCGTTTCACCACAAAAGGCAACAGTATTTATGCTTTTTGTTTAGCTCAACCCAAATCTACCATCAGAATAGTTTCTATGGCAACGGGTTCGTCTCTCATAGACAAAAAAATAGCATCGGTTAAAATATTAGGAGTGAATGAGAAAATCAAATGGAAACAGACTCCTGAAGGTTTGATGATTAATCAGCCAACCAGTTTGCCTACTTCTCATGCCACTACTATCAAAGTAGATTTTAAATAAATTTTGCAGGGTAAAACGTATTAACATTTAATCTTTATCAAAATGCCAAAATACACATTGACTGTTAATGGACAGCAAAAGACCGTTGAGGTTGCTGAAGATACGCCCCTACTGTGGGTTTTAAGGGATACCTTACATTTATACGGTACGAAATACGGATGCGGAATGGCTCAGTGCGGGGCTTGTACGGTTCATTTCAATGGACAAGCTATTCGTTCTTGTGTAATGCCAATTTCCGCTTTGGAAGGAGCGAAAATAACTACTATTGAAGGGTTAGCTCCTGCGAATGGCTTACATCCTGTACAAAAAGCATGGGACGACACCGATGTTCCGCAGTGTGGATACTGCCAAGCAGGACAGATAATGACGGCGGTTGCTTTTTTGAAAGAGACACCCAATCCAACGGATGAGCAAATTGCTGGGGCAATGTCGGGTAATATTTGTAGATGTGGTACTTACCACCGAATTAACGAAGCGATAAAATTGGCGGTTAAATACTCAAAAAAATAAACTTATGGAAAACAGAAGAGATTTTTTGAAAAAAGTATTTGTAGGTACGGGTAGTTTGGTACTTGGGTTTGAGGTTTTCACTGAAGCAAGTGTTAGAAATCTCAAAAATGCTACGGAGGCATCGTTATATAATGCCTATTTAACCATTACTTCTGCTGGTAAAATCACGATTTTTTCTCCAAATCCTGAGATTGGGCAAGGTATCAAAACGGCTTTCTCGGTAGTTGTAGCGGAAGAATTAGACGTTAGTATCACCAGTGTAGAGGTTGTACAGGCACATTTTGACCCTAAAAGATTTGATAGACAAGAAACAGGAGGTAGTGCTGCCCTTCGTCATTCATGGGAACGTCTTCGAAAAGCTGGTGCTTCGGCGAGATATGCACTTTTGGAGGCAGCAGCGAAAAAATGGGGCGTTGAAGTAACTACCTTAAAAACCAATAATGGTAAAGTAATCAATGCGGAAGGCAAGACATTTACCTACGGAGAATTGGTAGAAGAGGCAACCAAAATACAAATTCCTGATAAAGTACCTTTGAAGGCAATAGATTCTTTTACCCAAATAGGGAAATCCATTAAAGGTGTTGATAATATTGATGTTATTACGGGCAAAGCCATTTATGGCATTGATTACTATGAGGAGGGGATGGTTTATGCTCAACTGGTAAGACCTCCTTTTGGTAAAAAATTAAAACAATTTGATGCCACCGAGGCTAAAAAAATAGATGGTATTATAGATGTTATTGCGGTTGGCAATAAAGTAGCAATCATCGGTAAAGGTAATTGGGAAATTATCAAAGCCCGACAGTTACTCAAAGTAGAATGGATGGCGGACAAGCAAATTGAAGATGACCAATTACACAATACTCGTTTTGATGAAATAATGAAAAACGGAAAATTTGATGTAAAAAGAAGAGATGGAGATGTTGAAAAAGCCTTTCAGGAATCTTTCCAAATTGTAGAAGCCACTTATCAATGTCCGTTTTTACCGCACAATCCGATGGAGCCAATGAATTTTTTTGCGGATGCTCGTAATCTTGAAAAGGTTAAACTCGTAGGCTCTACTCAAAATCCTGGACGAACTTTGCCTTACGTAACCAAACTTTTGAATACGACTCCTGAAAATGTTAGAACTGAACTAACCAAAATGGGAGGTTCTTTTGGGCGAAGGATTTCACACGATTTCACCGTTGAAGCTGCCGAATTATCGCACATTATTAAAAAGCCTGTAAAATTGAACTGGACTCGTGAAGATGATATGACAGGCGGTTGTTATCGCCCAGCAGTACGATATAAATTTAAGGTCGGACTTGATAAAATGGGCAATATCATCGCTTATTCGCTCAAAGGAATCGGGATGAACTGGAATAGTGTTGTTCGGGAAAATATTTTTCCTGCTGGTGCAATTGAAAACGTCTTGATTGAAAATTATGACTTGAAATCGGATGTAACTACGGGTTATTGGCGGGCTCCAGTTACCAACTTCTTGGCGTTTGCCGAACAAGCATTCTTAGATGAAGTTGCCTCTAAAGCAGGAAAAGACCCCATTGCGATGCGACTTGAACTGTTGAAAAAAGTAAAAGAAAAACCTATTGGAAATACGGCTTACGAACCACAACGGTTTGAAGAAGTAATTAAGAAAGTAGCGGAAAGAGCCAATTGGGGTAAAGTTAAAAAAGGAGTTTATCAAGGGTTTAGTGTTTATTTTTCCCATAATTCTTACGTAGCACAGGTAGCAGAAGTTATCACTGTGAAAGGGAAAACTAAATTGAAAAAAGTGTATGTAGTTGCTGATTGTGGGATTGTGGTAAACATGAGTGGTGCTAAAAATCAGGTGTATGGTTCGGTAATTGATGGAGTAGGTCATGCACTTCATGGAAAGTTGAGTTTTAAAGATGGGGTAGTACAAGAAAATAATTTTAACCAATTTCGCTTAATCAAATTTGACGAAGTTCCCGAAATAGACGTTTATTTTATTGATAATGGGAAAAATCCAACGGGTCTTGGCGAACCCGCTTTACCCCCAGTCGGTGGTGCCTTAGCAAATGCTTATGCCAAAGCTACTCAAAAACGACTTTATCAACAGCCATTTGCCGAACAAATGGGAAATATTTACTAATTCCCCGTAGATTGTAAGAAATGAATAAAATCAGAGTAAAAATTAGCGTTGTGCAATGATTCAGCCTAAGTTTTACTCTGATACTTTCCAATACCCCTGAATATTTTAAAATTTTAATTTCTGTCAAATAAGTACCAATCTGGTTTTACACAAATAGATAAATACCGTGATTCTGAAAGTCTTTTGACAATCTTTTGATAGACTTTAAAGATAATAGAGTGGTGTACTTATTAATGTAAACTCTATTTTTAAAGAAAATCAACTGCCAACAGGGTGCATATAACCCAGATATACTTATTGACGCAGTTCAAAATGTATAGGCTACAAAACCGCTGACGGGGTGAAAACCGCCGTCAGGGTTTTGGTTATTGACCTTGACGGCTGCTTTTCGCCCCGTCAGCGGTTTTGCATCAATAAGTATATAGTTCAGTTCAAACCCTGACAATGGTTTTACATTCATAAGTACATAGTTCCAAAAAATAAATTTATCATACCCAACTTTATACCCTTCTCCGTTTATCTAATCGTATCTCAAGAGAAAGGCAAAATTATCTCTTATTGTAGGGCAAAACCATTCTAATAACTACACAACTTCCAAAAACCCCTCTCTTAAACTTTTACGTACTCCTCAATGGTGTCTTTTTGTAGTAGCAAATGATAAAATAGTATTATTAATTAACTTCAAAAATATATCAATTTTGTGCAACTATTAGCAATAACTTTGATATTTGATACAAGTTAATTGTAATGTTATATACAAAATCAAATCGTTCTGTTATTTTATTTTAAGATAATCATTAATACCCCTCAATACTCAGAGAAATATGAAAAACATTACAATCGGTTTCTTAATGCTGCTTTCATTTTTTATAAATAAAGTTTATGGAACTGCCATTACATCGCCAGTTTTCACGAAGGCTTCTTATGAACGATACGAAAAAGTACAAGCTACTTTTTCGATAGACCAAACTTTCACTAATCCCTACGACCCCGATGTAGTAAAAGTTGATGCTGAAGTAACATCGTCATCAGGTAGTATTTATATGGTGCCTTGTTTTTATTTTATTCCCACTACCTATACGGCATCAAGCCCCACTTTTTGGAATGGAACATTGAATAATTCAGGAGCAACTTGGATGTTGCGTTTAGCACCCACAAGTGCCACTGCTGGTACTTACAGCGTACGGATTAAGGTTACTGAGGCGGGTGGAGCAATAACCTTTTCCTCGCCCAGTACATTTACGATGACGCTCGGAAGTCGCAAGGGTTTTGTTCGTTTGAATACTACCAATAATCAGTTTATGAAGTTTGATAACGGAATGCCCTACAATCCAGTGGGTTATAACGTATGTTGGAACGATGGCAGGGCAACGGAATTCTTTAACCAATATATGAATAATCAACAGCCCAATGCTGTGAACTGGACGAGATATTGGCTCACGGGGTTTGCTCGCCAAGCTATTGAATGGCAAAATACACACTGGTCTGGTTGGTATGGAGGTTTAGGAATGTACAGTCAGCAAGCATCTGGTATTTTAGATTATACCCTCGACCGTTGTGAAAATGCAGGTGTTTTTATGCAGTTGGTAATGCAACACCACGGGCAAGTTTCAACAACTGTTAATAGTAACTGGAACGAAAATCCGTACAACGTAGCCAATGCAGGTGGGTATCTGACAAATCCGAGTCAGTTTTTCAATAATGTTACGGCAAAGAATCAGACCAAGAAAATGTATCGATATGTAATAGCTCGTTGGGGATATTCTCCTAATATTTTGAGTTGGGAACTTTTCAATGAAGTACAATTTACGGATGGAACAGTTGGGGATATTGATACTTGGCACGATGAAATGAGCCAGTACTTAAAATCTATCGATGTGAACCAACATTTAGTTTCTACCAGTGCTGCCGATGCTCAGTTTCCTTCTTTAGATGATAACGTAGCTTTAGACCAAATCCAATATCATAATTATGCTAATTCGATTGCCCAAAGTAATTTGATAAAAGGACAAACCTTAGAAGCTACCCTAAATAAATCGGTTTTGTGCGGAGAGTTTGGTGTGGCAACAAGCTATGGCTCAGGGGCTGATATCTTAAATGATAATGAAGGAGACCATGTAAGAAAAACGGCTTGGATTGGTGCTATGAACAGATTGCCCCAGATGTTTTGGTATTGGGATGGTTTTATCGACATCAAAAATCTTTATAATATTCTCAAGCCTTTAACAGATTTTATTGGTACAGAAGACATCGTGGGAATGCTTCCCGCTGCGAGTAATGTGTTGAGTTTCCAAACTAATCCTGGAGGTGCGGGAAGTTCAACGGTAAGTTTAGTACCTGGTAATTCGGATTTTAACTTTACGAATGTTCCTAACCCTTGGAGTACCACCATTGATGCAAACGGAAATGCCACTGGACTCAATAATTTAAGTATTTTTATGCAGGGTTCATATCAGGGTACACGCAGTCGAGAAGCCAGTTTTACAGCCAATTTTATTAGTGTGGGTTCTGCCAGTATCACGTTCACGAACTCAACTTTTGCGGGGGCAACCAATAGTTTAGAAATCTATTTAGATGGTGTTTTACAATCAACATTTCCTATCTCTACCGCTGGAACGGGAGGAACATTTACCCTCAGTAATATTCCAACGGGTTCACACACCATTAGATTTCGGAACGCTGGACAGGATTGGTTCAATGTTTCTAACTTTTCATTCACTGGTATTACCGCTGGCGGACGTGCAAAAGGCTACGGATACGTAGGAGCAAAGAAAGTTATTGGGTATGTAACTGATACCTATGGAGATTATGCCAATGCCACCGCATTAGGTACTGTTTCAGGAGCAGTTTTGAAATTACCAGTTGATGCTGGAAATTATACTATCACATTCACTAATCCACAAACGGGAGCTTCTTTAGGCACTGCCACAGGAGCAACTTCGGGAGGTTTCTTGAATGTTACTTTACCTACTTTTAGTAAAGATATTGCCTTTAAAGCCTCTTACACGGGTGCATTAGTGGCAGCAAATGATGATATTATCTATGAAGAAGGACTCGGTACAAACTGGAGTAATTATTCTTATAATTTCCCTAATTTCTTTTTTGATAATACCGAACAAGCCCATACGGGTACAAAGTCTGTGAAAGCAGCACCCGCTACTACGGGCTATGAATTTATCAGTTTCCGTAAATCTGCTCCAATCAACACGGCTGAATATCCAAATGGAATTTCGTTTTGGGTGTATGGTGGGAATACAGTTGGAACCAATACTGCTGTGAAAATAGCCGTAGGAATTTATCCTACCGATGACTATGCCGCAGGTACTGAGAAGGCTTATGACATTACCCCAGGCTCTTGGCAATTAATCAACGTACCGTGGTCGGATATTGGTAATCCAACCGCTGTACAACGCATCAATATTAAAGATTACTCAGGAACAACGGGTCAAACGTATTACGTAGATGATGTCAAATTGTTAACAGCGGTTGTCACAAACGTTGCCGATGTGACTTTTTCTCCATCAGGAGGACCATTTACCTCTGCTCAGAATGTCACCTTAGCAACCACAACGACTGGGGCAACTATTCGTTACACAACCGATGGAAGCACTCCAACCACTACCACTGGAACAATTTATACAGCTCCAATTGCCGTAGCAAGCACCACTACTATTAAAGCAATTGCTTATAAAACGGGCTTAACAACAAGTGGAGTTACCTCGGCTACTTATACGATAAATGCAGTAGCCGCTACTGATGATATTATTTACGAAGAAGGGCTTGGCACTAACTGGAGTAATTATTCGTATAATTTCCCCAATTTCTTTTTTGATAATACCGAACAAGCCCATACAGGTACAAAGTCTGTAAAAGCGGCACCTGCAACTACGGGTTATGAACTTATTAGTTTCCGAAAATCAACACCCATCAATACCAGTGCTTATCCCAACGGTATTTCACTTTGGGTTTACGGCGGAAATACAGTAGGTACTAATGCAACCGTGAAAATTGCCGTAGGAATTTACACAACCGATAACTACAATTCGGGTAATGAAAAAGCCTTCGATATTGTACTAGGTTCTTGGCAATTAATCAATGTACCGTGGTCAGATATTGGCAATCCTACCGTTGTTAAGCGAATAAATGTGATAGATTATTCGGGCGTTGTTGGACAAACTTATTACGTAGATGATGTAAGGTTACGCACATCAGTTGCCAGCACCGTAGCAAATGTTACGTTCTCACCAGCAGGAGGCACATTTTCAACACCACAAAATATAAGTTTAACCACAGCGACCGCAGGGGCAACCATCAGATATACCAATGACGGAAGCAACCCCACCACCACCACGGGTACTATCTACACAAGTCCAATTAATGTTAGTGCTACCACCACCATTAAAGCAATTGCCTACAATACAGGGGCTTCCAGTGCTGTTACTTCAGCAACTTATACTTTTGTAACCGTGGCTGCCAGTGATGATATTATTTACGAAGAAGGACTTGGAACAAATTGGAGTAACTATTCTTATGACTTTTCAGATTTCTTTTTTGACAATTTAGAACAAGCACACACAGGCATAAAATCTGTTAAAGCGGCTCCAGTTATCAGACCTTATGAGATTATGAGTTTCCGTAAATCAGCCCCATTCAATACAGGTAGTTATCCATCAGGAATTTCGTTTTGGGTATATGGTGGTGCAACCGTTGGAACAAATACTACCGTTAAACTTGCCGTTGAAATATATCCTACCGATGACTACGCTCCAAGCACCGAAAAAGCCTTTGACATTACACCGGGGCAGTGGAGATTAATCAATGTGCCGTGGTCGGATATTGGAAATCCTCCTGCTGTGCAACGAGTGAATATCAAAGATTATTCTGGTACTACGGGGCAGACGTTTTACGTGGATGACGCAAGGTTATTGATAGCCCCACGCCCTTTAGTATTTGAAACTATTCAAGCAGGCAACTGGAATAATGTAAGTACTTGGATGTCTAACGTTGTTCCTTCTGCCACTGATAATGTAGTGATAAAACACCCCGTAACCGCTACGGGAACCGTTCACGCTAAAAATGTGACGTATTTGGGAGGTATTATTAATTTTCTACTGAATGGCAATTTATTATTAGGACTGTAATTTTCTGCCTTATGCAAAGCCCACAAAAGAGATTTTATGGGCTTTCAGACCTACGCTCACACTTTTACCATTTGGGCGTATGCAATACACTCTACGATATGTCCGCAAAATTTGTAACATTAGTTAATTAGTTCTGCCTATCATCTTTCATGCTACTCAATCAATTGAGGTTTGCAAAAGAAGTAGTACAAATGATTGACTTTGAGCAATTTAAACGTTCTTTTTTACTCAGCACATCCAAGATTTCTATATAAAGTTGTTTAGTTGAATTTCAAGTATCTTTATCATAAAAAAACCTATGAATAAGTTACCTGTGAATGTTTCAGAATCAGATTTTGAGACTTATATTT
>JALONS010000082.1 GCA_025454855.1 Arcicella sp. | reverse complement strand
TTGGCTACAATTCCCCAACCCGTTTCGGTTTGCCACCAGTGGTCAATAACAGGTAGATTTGAAATCTCTTTTAACCACAATAAAGTTGAAGGGTCGCAGCGTTCTCCTGCTACAAAAATGCTTTTCAAACTGCGGAGGTCGTATTTTTTCATTAATTCTACCTCAGGGTCTTCTTTTCTGATGGCTCTGAATGCAGTTGGTGCCGTAAAAAAACAATCTACTTTATGGTCGGCAATGACACGCCAAAATGTACCAGCATCGGGTGTACGAATGGGTTTCCCTTCAAAAAATATTGAGGTACAACCATAAATGAGTGGTGCATAAATAATGTACGAATGCCCCACTACCCAGCCAATATCCGAGGCTGCCCAAAATACATTACCTGGCTGAACGTTGTAAATATCTTGCATAGAATAGTGCATTGCCACCGCATGACCACCGTTATCTCGCACGATGCCTTTGGGTTTGCCTGTTGTACCAGAGGTATAGAGAATATACAACGGGTCAGTAGCATCCACTTCTACACAATCGGCGGGTTCGGAATTATCCTGAAGTTCATTGAAATCAATGTCAAAACCTTCTTTCATCTCAGCGTGGACTTGTGAACGCTGTAAAATTAAGGCATGATTTGGCTTAAATTCAGCCATTTCAAGAGCATGGTCCAACAGTGGTTTATAAGGAATCACTTTATCAAACTCAATGCCGCAAGAGGCGGAAATAATAACTTTGGGCTTGGCATCGTCTATCCTAATGGCTAATTCGTTGGGAGCAAAACCGCCAAAAACTACCGAGTGAATTGCTCCTAATCTTGCACAGGCTAACATTGCCATAGCTGCTTCGGGAACCATGGGCATATAAATCACCACGGTATCACCTTTTTCAACTCCCAATTTTTTTAAACCGCCTGCCAATTTTGCCACGGCATCACGTAATTCTCTAAACGTAAACTTTTTTACTGAATTAGTGGCTGGGGAATCATAAATAAAGGCATTTTGGTCGGCACGTCCATTTTCTACGTGATAATCAAGAGCTAAATAAGAGGTATTCAATTTTCCACCTTTAAACCAACGATAAAATCCATTTTCATCTTGCGATAAGATGGTTTCTGGCTTCTTGAACCACGCAATTTTTTCGGCTTGTTCTGCCCAGAAATCTTCTTTTTGGGTAATGCTATAATTATATTTTTCTTGATATTTCATGATTTTAGGAGAATTTTAAGGAGTGATTGTAGGACGTAATCTCAAAAAATGAAAATAGTCTTCCGAAATGATTTAGGAATTTTAGGAAAATCAGGAAATTGCTCCGCTAATTTTTCTAATTCCGACACTCATTCATTAAACTTTTAAATCACTCAATCACTGTTTTTAAGAAGCCGAACCCGACACCACATTTACTGCTAAGGCATTTACTTTGGCTACTAAAGTACGGGTTGAAAACGGTTTGGTTACGTACAAATCTGCACCAACTGAATAGCCTTTTTCCATATCCATTTCTTTATTTTTGGCACTCAAGAAAATAACTTTGATGTGTTCAAAACGAAGGCTATTTTTCACGTGATAGCATACTTCATAGCCGTCCACGTTGGGCATCATTATATCCAAAAGAATTATTGAAGGAACTTCTTTCTCAATAATATCCATGGCTTCAGAACCATCACGGGCGATGAAAACCTGATAACCTTCTTTTTTCATGAGAAACTCCAACGACATCAGGATGCTGGGTTCGTCATCAACAATCAAAACTTTTATTAACTCTTTCATTTTTTTAGACGCTTTTCTCGATGTTCGATGTTTGTTTTTCGATGTTTGTGTCTTGATGTTTGTCTTTCGATATTGATATTTGGAGGCATCGAACTTCAAAATACGCACATCTAAAATCAAACAACCGAAATCATAAATGTAAATTTGGAACCATGTCCAACTTCGCTTTCAACCCAAATTTGACCATTGTGAAGCTCAATTATCTTTTTAGAAATTGCTAATCCTAAGCCACTACCTTTGGGTTTTTTAATGGTTTGGTCTTCCGCTTGATAGAATTTATCAAAAATCAATCGCTGAAACTTTTTGTCGATTCCCGCCCCATTATCTTGAACACTGGTATAAATACAGCCTTCTACATAATGTGTTGCAACGATGATTTGCCCTTTATTACTTTCACAATATTTGATGGCATTAGATAATAAATTCACCACTACTTGCACTAATTTATCTCTATCGGCTTCAAAGCGAGGAGCAAAGCGGTCTGGTATGAAAACGATTTTTATGCCTTTCTCTTTGGTTTGTTGGTAGAGAGCCTCAATCGAATCTTTCACAATATCCTGAATATCAATCTCTTCCTTATCCAATTTCTGTTTGCCCGATTCGTACTTTTCTAAATCTAATACTTGATTAATGAGCCTACTCAAACGGTCAGATTCTTTCACGACGGTTCCCAAAAAATGACTTCTTTCATCAATCTCCATATCGGGGTTATCATAAACGATTTCCGATAATGCACGGATAGAAGTTAAGGGCGTTCTGATTTCGTGGGCAACGGTTGATAAAAAGTCATCTTTTAATTTATCTGTGCGTTTCAGGATTTCATTGGCATCTTTCAGTTCGGAAGTAGCTTTTTCCAATTCTACCGATTTACGTTTGAGGGTCTTATTGGCAGATAATAATTCTTGCGAGGATTTTAAAATACTGATTACTTCTTCGGTAGAAATTTTTTCTTCTTTTGATACCGAAGAAATCATTATCCGAGCCGAAGCCGTTCCGACCATTCCTACCAAAAGCTTTTCGGCATAAGCTACTAATCTTGAATCTGTTTTCTCGCTATTTAGGTTGATTTGGTGCTTTTGGGCGAACAGTTTCAAAACTTTCTCAGTACGTCTCTCTCCAAAAAAATTATTCAAAAGCATCTGAATATCAGACAAATAGGCAGTACCACGCCAAATTGCGGATGTCTCCATTTGTTCAGAATACTTAAATATATCCACAAAAATAACCGCCTGATTATGTTCAATTGAATTCTGTTGAGTATTCACCGAAAAATAAACGTAACATATTGTATTTGCGAGTAAACTCCAGAACAATCCGTGCGAAATATTATCCATTCCCTTTAATCCGAACAGAGAAAAAGGTTTTAGCACATCCATTCCGAACAGACCATTGTCCATAATTGATTGCGGAAAGGCTCCCGCACCCACCAGCGAGGGTAACACTAATGTGTAAAACCATAAAATCGCCCCCACGGTAAGTCCAATCAAAGCTCCTTTCTGATTCCCTGTTTTCCAAAATATTCCACCAATGATAGCAGGGGTAAATTGAGCAACCGCCGTGAACGAAACCATACCAATCGAAACTAATGAATAATGTTCGGCAATGGTTTTGTAGTACAGATACGACAACAGGATAATCAAAACAATAGAAGTACGACGAATATTATTGACAACATTGCTCAGATTTCCTTTGAATCTTTCTTGCATCATTTTACTTTTCAATACTATTGGCATCACGATATTGTTAGAAATCATGACACTTAGGGCAATGGTTTCTACAATTATCATACTCGTAGCGGCAGAAAAACCACCAATGTAAGTCAGTAAAGTGAGTATCTTTTGATTAAATTTCAGAGGAATTGCCAACACATAATTATCAGGATTTACGGTATTATTGGCAAATAATAACTCGCCACCAAGAGCCGTTGGAATCACAAAAATATTTATCAAAAGCATATACAAGGGAAACAGCCAAATGGCTTTTTCTAAGTGTTTTTCATTGACATTCTCTACCACTGCCACCTGAAACTGACGGGGCAAAAACATGATGGCTGCCATTGAAAGAAAAATGTGCCAAAACCATTCTGAAAAATCGCCTGTTTCATTAAAAACGAAAATTTTACTCAGGGATGGCACTACCGATGCTTTCTGAAAAATATCGCCAAAACCGTCAAAAATGAGGTAGGTAACAAAAAAGCCCGTTGCCATAAATGCTACTAACTTCACGATTGACTCCGCTGCTATTGCCGTTACCATTCCTTCGTGGCGTTCGGTAGAATCAATTTTACGAGTACCAAAAATGATGGTAAACACCGACAAAACAATGGCAATATAAAACGCTAAGTCTCCCCAAAATAAATCATCGGCATCTTGGTCGCCAGAGGAATGAGCCACAATGAGAAAACTACTCGAAATAGCCTTCAACTGAATTGCAATGTAAGGTAATACTCCCAGCAAACATATAAAAGTTGCCAAAACACCAAGTGTAGCATTTTTTCCGTATCGAGAAGAAATAAAATCAGCGATTGAAGTAATCCGCTGTACTTTGCAGATTCTGATAATTTTCCTGACCACAATCCACCACAGCGGCATCATGATAGTAGGACCAATAAATACGGCTACAAACTCTATTCCTTTAGTTACTGCTCTGCCAACCGAACCGTAGAACGTCCACGCTGTACAATAAACCGCTAATGAAAGTGCATAAATGTACGGGTTGGTAACTAAACTTTTGCCTTTTTCGGATTGTTTCTCAGCCCAATATGCTACCCCGAAAAGAGCCATTAAATAAAGTAGAGAAACCACGGTTAATGTTACGCTATTCATCTTTACTGATTTCTTTACTTTTGTTTTTGATAACTCTGAAAATGACAATAATTAATAAAAGCCAAATGATAAAAATGTAGAAAAAGAGTATGGGTATCCCATTGATAGTTTCCTTGATATTGACAATTGATAATATCGGGAAATTAAACAGGATAAGAGCTAACACACTCAGCATTAATAATTTTTGGTCTTTCATAAATTACTTCATTTGATAATATAAACCTTACAGTAAATAGCTGTTGGCTATAAGCTTGGTTAATAGACTATTAGTAAGTACTTAAATCCCTAATAGTGATGTTTTACGAACTTACTACCAATGAGTTTCAGGGCGTTGGTGCTATAAAACATAAAACAATTTAGTGATTTTTTAGAATTATTTTCAGTATTGATTATCTATATTTGCTAAACATATATAGATAAAAAGAAAATATGCCAAGAATTCTCCGTTCCGAGAAATTACAGTGGCATATTTTACTCAACTCATCTATCCCTAAAACTACGTTTTAAAAAATCCTTCGATTAATCTTCGGTATCATATTCGCCAGCAAGAGCATATTTACCAAAAATCAACAATCCTCCAGTGATAATAGGAGTTAATACTATCATGATGATGATACCAAATACTAAATCTTCTTGCTTTCCTGAAGCAAATTTGGGAAGCCCCAATACCGTAATGCCAAAATAGGCGGTAGCTAATCCCAAAAGAATCCAGACAATTCCTAATATTTTTTTTATGCCATTCATTGTTTGATATGTTTTAGCTATCTGAAAGGCTTTAGGCTTTAGGCTTTAGGCTTTAGGCTTTAGGCTTTAGGCTTTAGGCTTTAGGCTTTAGGCTTTAGGCTTTAGGCTTTAAAGCGAATTGCCTTTCAGATATTTGAGTTCAAAATTTACAATATTATTTTATCTTAAATATTTGAATGAATGCTTTTAATCAATGAACATTTAATCACTAAATTAACATTCACTCAATCACTAAATTTAATCTTAGTCTCTGATGCTTCTATCTTCTTTGATATAAAGTAAACCAATGACAAAACAAATACCAGCTACAATCATTGGATATTTTAAACCTTCCAAGTAGGGCTGAGCATTCACAATGGCTTGTCCTGCTTTCTCCGCTACATCGTTGGCATCCTTCGCCGTTGAAACCAAATAAGTAGCAATAGCGGGCATCAATCCCCCGAATACCCCGTTACCAATATGATACGGTAATGACATAGAGGTATAACGAATTTTTACGGGGAACATTTCCACTAAAAATGCGGCAATCGGACCGTAAGCCATTGTTACAAAAAGTAACTGAATAAATACCATCAAAATTAGTGTCCATTTGTCTGAATCATTAATTTTTACTGTTTTAGTCACTTCTGGCTTAGGCTGATCGGCATCAGCTTTTCCTGCCAACATCGTTACTTTCTTTACTTCCTTATAAGTTGTACCGTCTGAATACGACTTATTAGTAGTTGTTGTAATTAAGGAATCTGTTGTTGAATTGGCAACTAATTCTCTTTTTACTTCTACTTTAGTATTAGCAGTTACTTCTTCTTTGTTTTTTAAATTAGTGGTTTGGTACATTTTCTCATATATCGGGCGGTAACAAATTACTGCCAATAACATACCTGCTAACATAATTACCTTGCGTCCTATTCTATCTGATAACCATCCGAAAAATACAAAGAATGGAGTCCCTAACATTAAAGCAATAATCAATAAAGTATTGGCTTGGTCAAAGTCGATATTCATGATTTTCAACAAGAATGTTTGGGCGTAAAACTGCCCTGTGTACCAAACAACGCCTTGTCCCATTGTTGCACCAAATAATGCCAACAATACATACTTAAAGTTTAATTTATTTCCAAATGATTCTTTCAAAGGATTAGTAGAAGTCTTACCTTCTGCTTTCGCTTTAGCAAATAATGGTGATTCCGACATATTTTTACGAATCAACACTGATACATACACCATCACGATTGATACCAAGAAAGGAATTCTCCATCCCCAATCTTCCCAAGCCGCTTTTTCCATTGAATTTTTGGTAATTAGAATAACCCCCAACGAAATAAATAAACCAGCAGTAGCAGTAATTTGAATCCAAGAGGTCCAGAAACCTCTTTGCCCTGATGGGGAGTGCTCGGCTACGTAGGTAGCTGCACCACCATATTCACCACCCAAAGCCAAACCTTGTAAAAGCCTAAGTATAAGTACTATCAACGGAGCGAAGAAACCAATCGTTTCGTATTTAGGTACTAACCCAATGGCGAAAGTAGCCCCACCCATTAATACTAACGTAACCATGAAAGTATATTTTCGACCGATAATATCGCCGAGACGACCAAAAAATAATGCTCCGAAAGGACGAACCACAAATCCCGCCGCAAAAGTGGCTAATGTTGAAAGAAATGCTGCCGTTGGGTTATCTTTCGGGAAAAACTGAGTGGAAATAATAGTGGCTAAACTTCCGAAAATATAAAAATCGTACCATTCAATGAGCGTTCCCACCGAGGATGCACCAATAATGGCTGCTAATCCTTTGGTCGAAGTTTTTTCTGTATATGCTGACATAGTGATAATAAAGGGTTATTTTGTAAGATTTTAGTTTAAAAATTATAGACCATAACGGCTGAAAGACGATTATTGGTAGCATCAAAAGCTCTGGCTAAATTACTGGTACCAGGCTTGAAAGTTACCGAGGCAGGTAGCGAACCATCATTGTTTGGAACGATTCCGTCTATATCAGCCCATTTCATAATTGAGAGTTCATATTCCAAAGCAAATTTCATTTTACCAGAATAAATATCAACTCTTGGCGAAATTCTCAATAAATTGTCGAATGTTCTGCCCGTTGCTGTACTGATACCTCTTCCTTGAAATGCTAACGTACCTGCTCTTACATTACTACTTGATATAGCATCTGAAAGCCCCAAATTTTGTAGATACCCAACAAAAACGGCTGGCTGTACCTTTTTGGAAGCGGTTGAAATAAATTCACCCCACATATTCAACTGGTTCTGAGCAACGTACTTCCATGCACCCGTGGTAGCATCTCTGTACTCTGCAAAACCACCCATACCCACGTATTGCGTGTAGCTTTGCCCATAAGTTGTATGGAATTTTAGGGTAGTTTTAGCGGTGGTTAATTTGGCATAAGCCAAAAGATTCAAAGTAAATAAACTCGAACTGATATTTTTTTGCACGTTACCAGTCCCCGTTCCACCAAATACGCCCGTGGAAGTGTTTTGAGTATCGGTAATTCTCGGACTGATGGTATTTCCTTCCAATCCTACGGACGCTAAGAAGGTTTTGTTTTCAAGGGTAAGTTGGGTTGCAAAAGCAGGAGCGGTTGCGTATTTTTGAGCATCCACACCCGTACCTGATTGGAAAGTTCCTGCGGGGCTAAAACCAGCTAAATCATACCCAAAAAGCATTCCCATCCATGAAATATCTTTTCCTACCTTATGCGTTAGACGAACCTGTGGCACAAATGAGAAGGGATTGAAAGGAATACCTGTACTAAAGTTGGCAGTTCCGGGGAAGCATTTTGGAATAAAATTGGGATTCCAATATTGACCTACCATCAATTGACTCTTTTCCCAGTCTAAAGCTACATAGGCGTGGCGTAGTCTTAATAAGTTCTCTGTTCCTCCGCCCGAAGTACCCGCTGCTCCATTAGTAATACCGAAAAAATCAGTTTCTAAAATCCCTGAAGCCTTCGCACCAAAAGCAGTAATACCACCAAATCTAACGCCTAATCGAGTAACAATTGCTGAATACCCCAACTGTGGAATAGCGTTGGCATCATCATTTGGGTTTGCCGTCAAAGTAGTTCCTGCACGAGTAGGCAAATTAGTCGCATCTAAGGGATAAACATCCAACACTCCATCCCTTAAGTCAAGGTTTCTACGAGAATTGTAATAAACATCATTTCTAACAAATCCATATACACTTACTTTTTGCTCTGCGGGTGCAGCAGGAGCGGTAGTAGTAGTTTGTGTACTGGTTGCAGCTGGAGGTGTTTGTTGGGCATAAAGTGGGTTGAAAACCCATACTCCACCCAACAGACAGAGTAATAATTTCTTCATAACACGAATGATTTTCTTGTGGTTTTGTTTTGTTATATTTTGTACTTAAAAATGATTTTTTTGTACAATCATGAGTCAAAGGTCATAAAAAAAACTATACTGTCAATAGCTTTGATATAGTCTTGCTATTTTAGTATAGTTTTAATAGTATAAACTGCGAAAAAATGGCAGAATACGCACTTTCGTACTAATTCATCTCTTATTTATTTATCAATGTTTAAGCCTTTCCCATTTTATTAGCATAAATTTGTCTCCTAACTCTGTTACTATCATTCCTGCGTCTCTCAGATTCTCACGGTCACTATAAAAAGCTACTAACTCTCTGTGATTCATAATTTTATAAGTTGGGTAATACTCTGAATTTTTAGGAATTTTAATCTGATATTTTTTTACCCAATTCATAACTGATACATGAGAAACCCCCAATAGTCGCTCTATTTCACGATAACTCACGCCTTCAATGTATAATTGCAACGCCTTTATCACGTAATAAGTTGATATACCTTTTCCCATTTTCTCTACGGTAAAATTGTAATTACAGTCTTTACATTTAAAGCGTTGTTTTTGGTTTAGAATACCACTTTTGGTTATATTATTTCCATCACAGCGGGGACAATTTGGATTTTTCATATAAATAATACGATATAGTATATTTAGCAAATGTATATCAAATAAGCAACAAAATAATAAACTTATTAAAACAATTTTTATGATATATATAATATGATAAATATCAATTTTACAAAATAAAATTCTGTATTAAAAAAAATATCGGAATTTTATTAATTTTGTACAATAAGTCAATATAAACATTGTATTTATACAAGATTAGGAAATGATTCTTGCAATGGCTTCTTTGGTTTTTTGTCTCGCTTTACGTTTCATCAATATCGTAGGTGGCACCATTCGTTCAACACAATTCTCTACCCCACAACGCTCACAAGTTTCGTTTACTTTTCTATGAATTAGAGCATTATCTCCCAAAAAATTAACGGTACTTTTCAGATTATCGTCAATAGCAAAACCAAGCGTAATACTACTATTAATGGATTTATTCGGAGGGGAGGGTTTGGCTAAACATATCACTAAATAATTATTCTCAGTGTCGATATATTCTGATATTTGAGCTTTACACAAAACCTCTTCGGGGTTGTAGCCTATTTGTTTCTGATTATTCTCTAAATCTTTCAGAATAGTAAGCGATAACCACCTTCTACAATAATGCTCATTCAGAGCCGTGCCGTGCGGCGTGTGAAGTTTAGTGAGGTGCATTTCTTTGGTGAGATGAAACAATTGATTATCTATCTGATTGTTGAAGCGAAGGAAGAACAGATTTTTATTCTTAAAATGACTCGTCATTACGTTAGATAAACGGTGCATAAAAACCTCTGGCGTTACGCTAAACAACCGCATGATGTTTAAGAGCATATCCGAATCCCATTTGGGAGAGGCAAAGAAATAAGTAAGTCTGCCAATGAGAATATCTTTATTAATCAAAATTGCCCCCGCAAAATAAGAGGCTTTGAAATTATTGAGTACCTGCTCAAAGGATTCTACTTCCAAAACGGAAGAAATCATCGGGCGATTTTTTAACTGTAAAAACTGATAGCCAATTTCTCGTCCGTATGAAAACGCCTTCTGCTCCGTACTTAACGTACTATTGATGAGCAATTTATTGGTTTTGACATCGTAAATGGAACGAATATTTACCAAATCAGGGTACTGTTCAAGCGTGAATTCTTCAATCCGATATTGATAAAAATTTTCCAAAACATTTCTCAGTAGCTTTTCATTGGGCGAAGTGGTGGGTGAAATTTCAAACGATTTTCTGAATTGTTGGGCAGCTTCTTCCAAATCTTCAAAATAATTATCGTGCATTTCTTGGTACGACCGCAACACCGAGAAATAAAATTGTTCCACACGCATATCGTAATTCCGACTAATTTCGATAATGGTACTAATAAATGCCGAAATCTTGGCGGGTGCTTGCGACATTAACTCAATAAAATCGGCTGGCTCTATGCCAAAAATCTCAAGCGGTAACTCCGTCAGAATATTAGAATTGAGCAATTCGGCAATAGGTTCCAATTGTTTATTGAGTTTCAGTGAAACCAACGAATCATAATCGACCTCAAAAGCACTTGCCAAAGCCATTATTTTTTCGGTCTTGGGATATTTCTTCCCCTTTTCTATTTCATTAAGATAAGAAATTGACAGATTAGACCTATCGGCTACTTCACTCAATGACATTTTTTTGTCAAGACGCAACTGTCTAATTTTTAACCCAAAAATAATTTTTACTTTGTCTGTATTAATGCTCATTGCTTTATGTTTTCAAAAATTAGTGAAACTCTTACCCTACCCCAATCACGATGCAATTAGCGAATATTCGCATAATTAATTCATTGCTTGATTTATTTTTTAAAATTACTTATACTTTTTCTAAAAAACGTATAATTTTTTAAAGAAATTTCGCTAAAAAATAAATTTAGCGAAATTTCGCTTGTTTTTGTAATTTCGCTTTATTAGGTTTGTCTAAGAAAAAAATACAGTCTAAAGAAAATACAACAAAGCAAATACAGATATGATACCTTCAATTCACGGCGTAGAAATCATAGGAGACATCACTCCGCAGTACCAAGAAATCTTAACGGAAGATGCCATCGTTTTCATTCGAGATTTACATCGAATGTTTAATAAGCAACGCAAACAACTTTTGCAAAAACGAAAAGATTTGCAGGAGGAAATCAATCAAGGGAAGAAATTAGATTTTCTTCATAACAAGGCAGCCATTAGAGATATTAATTGGGTGGTTTCGCCGATTCCTTCAGACTTACAAGACAGACGTACAGAAATTACAGGCCCAGTAGATAGACGCATGGTTATCAATGCCTTAAACTCTGGAGCTAAAGTTTTCATGGCTGATTTTGAAGATGCGAATACACCTTCTTGGCATAATTTATTGGATGGACAAATCAACTTGAGGGATGCTATCAGAAAACAAATTGATTTCACTGCTGATAATGGAAAGTACTATGCCTTGAAAGACAGTACTGCCGTTTTGAAAGTTCGTCCGAGAGGTTGGCACATGGAAGAAAATCACGTTTTCATTGATGGAGCCCCCATGTCAGCCTCTATTTTTGACTTCGGTCTATACTTCTTCCATAATGCTTGGGAATTAATAAAACGTGGAAGTGGACCTTATTTTTATCTACCGAAACTTGAAAACCACCAAGAAGCTCAATTGTGGAACGACATCTTTGTTGCCGCTCAAGAAGCCATAGAAATGCCAAGAGGTACTGTTAAAGCAACTGTATTGATTGAAACTATTACGGCAGCATTTGAAATGGACGAAATTTTATACGTGCTTCGTGAACACATTGCTGGACTAAACGCAGGACGTTGGGATTATATTTTCTCGTGTATCAAAAAATTCCACCGATTCTCTGATTGTATTTTACCTGACCGCTCACAGGTTACGATGTCCGTTCCTTTTATGCGTGCCTATGCAAAATTGTTAGTAAAAACTTGTCATAGACGCAAGGCTCACGCCATCGGAGGAATGTCGGCGTATATACCCAGCCGTAAAGATGAATCCATCAATAAATTAGCCTTTGAAAAGGTAAACGCTGATAAGGAACTGGAAGCCTCTACGGGTTTTGATGGTACTTGGGTAGCACATCCAGATTTAGTACCAGTAGCACTCGTACCATTTAATAAGGTTTTGGGTGAAAATCCTCATCAAAAGCACGTACTCTTAGAAAATGAGGTAATCACTGCTCAAGAGCTAACCAATTTTAACATTCCAGAGGCTTGCATCACCGAAGCAGGCATACGTATGAATATCCAAGTGGGTATTTTGTACATAGAATCTTGGTTAAGAGGCATCGGGGCGGCGGCAATTCATAACTTAATGGAAGATGCAGCTACTGCCGAAATCTCAAGAGCTCAAATATGGCAATGGTTGCACCATCGGGCTAAAACTTATTACGGAGTTACGATAGATATTTCACTATACAAATTTTTCTTAGCCGACGAAATCCAAAAAATAAAAGATATGGTTGGTGAAGACAATTACTTCAACGGAAGATTTTTCGACGCTATTAACCTTTTCGATAAATTAGTTACCCAAAAGAAGTTCGACCTATTTTTAACTACTGAAGCATACAGCACCCTTATCGCCACTGAAGAAGTGGAGATATAGTTTGATATTAGTTTTTCGATGCTCGATATTCGAGAAATAAACATCGAAAAACTAAGTATTCATGTAACGATGGCAAGGCTAAACTAACGACTGATTTTCTGATATGAAACTTAGTGTTAGTCAGTTTAGTGAAATAAACATCGAAAAACGAACATCAAACATCAAGAGCAAAACATCAAGCATTTATATAACAAAACAAAATCATGAAAATTACACAAGAAGACCGCATTCAACAGTTAGTAACTGACTGGACGATTAATCCACGCTGGAAAGGCATTGAACGCCCATACACCGCAGCAGACGTAGCCCGTTTGGCAGGTTCGTATCAATTTGATTACAGCATCGCTCGCATGGGAGCCGAACGCCTTTGGAACTTACTACACACCGACGAATGGGTAGCTGGCTTAGGAGCATTAACTGGAAATCAGGCAGTACAGGAAGTACAAGCAGGTATGAAAGCCATTTATTTGAGTGGCTGGCAAGTAGCTGCGGATGCCAATTTATCAGGAAATATGTACCCCGACCAAAGTCTGTATCCCGCCGACAGTGTACCAAACGTAGTAAAAAGAATCAATAATGCTTTATTACGTGCCGACCAAATTCAATCCGTTAGTGGCGACCAAGACATTCATTGGATGGTGCCCATCGTAGCCGATGCCGAAGCAGGTTTTGGGGGAAATCTTAACGCTTTTGAGTTGATGAAATGGATGATTGAAGCAGGAGCATCGGGCGTTCACTTTGAAGACCAACTATCCTCCGCTAAAAAGTGTGGACATTTGGGGGGCAAAGTTTTAGTACCTACCCAAGAAGCTATCAATAAATTAGTGGCTGCTCGTCTGGCAGCTGATGTTTGCGGAGTTCCAACGTTGGTAATTGCCCGCACTGATGCAGAGGCGGCTAACTTAATTACTTCTGACGTTGACGAAAGAGACGTTCCGTTCGTAGATTATGAAAAAGGTAGAACCTCCGAAGGGTTTTTCCATGTAAGAAATGGCTTACAACAAGGCATTGACCGAGGACTAAGCTACGCTCCTTACGCTGATTTAATTTGGATGGAAACGGGAAATCCAGACTTAGCAATGGCTCGTGCTTTTGCCGAGGGCATTCACGCCAAATTCCCAGGAAAAATGTTAGCTTATAATTGCTCGCCGTCTTTCAATTGGGCAAAATTTATGGATGAAAAACAAATGGCAACTTTCCGTGAAGAATTAGCCGCCATGGGCTATAAATTCCAGTTCATCACTTTGGCTGGTTTTCATGCCTTAAACACCGCCATGTTCGAGCTATCGTCTGACTACGTAGCTAATGGAATGGCTGGTTTCTCTAAATTACAACAGCGGGAATTCGCTTTGCAATCAAAAGGATTCAAAGCCATTAAACATCAAGCATTTGTAGGAACGGGCTATTTTGATGCCATTCAAAATACTGTAACTGGCGGTTTAGCTTCTACGGGGGCTTTAAAAGGCTCTACCGAAGAAGAACAATTTCATTAATAATCAGTGGTCGAATTAGCTTTGGGAATAATCAAAAACCTGCTCAATTTTTTGGGTAGGTTTTTTGTCAAGAATCGGTGAATCAGAGGTCTATGAGTTAAGAGTTTAAGGGTTATGTATTTACTGCCTTTGTTGTGTTCTTCCATCAACAGCGGTGAAACACATAAACTAATAAACCCTTAACTCATATCATTTTTATTGAACTATTCCAAGAAATTGGTGAAAATAAAATATTTAGCGAAATTTCGCTTGATTAAATAATTCCGCTATGATACCTTTGCATTATCATCTAATAAGGAACTCCTGTTTAGTATTAATAGCAAAATCTAAAATAATGAAACGATGAAACATGACATTCTTATGACCGACCTGAGCAAAACTGCGGAGAATACCGTAAACCACCCGATTTTTAGTTTGTATGCTGATATTCATCTAAATCTGAGAGTTCCGACTTTAATAAAGGAAGCTCTCCAAAATGAAGAAGGAACTCTTACCGACACAGGAGCGTTCATGTGTGATACTGGAAAATTTACGGGTCGCTCTCCGAAAGATAAGTTTATCGTTTACGATGATAAAACAGCTGATACCGTAGCATGGGGCGAAATCAATCAAGCATTTGAAGCTGAAAAATTCGATTCGCTCTATAAAAAAATGCTTGATTTTGCCACTACTAAAAAACTATACGCTCGATATGCCTACGCCTGTGCCTCTGAAAAACACAGAACGAATATTCTGGTAATTAACACCTTAGCTTGGCATAATCTATTTTGTCATCATCTATTTTTACGTCCAGCAGAAGAGGAATTGAGGAATTTTGAACCCGAATGGACTATTTTGAATATTCCTGAATTTGAAGCAGACCCCAGTAAAGATGGCACTCGTCAAGAGAACTTTACGATTATCAATTTTACTAAAAAAATTATATTGATAGGTGGTACAGCGTATGCAGGCGAAATGAAGAAGGGTATTTTTACGGTTTTAAATTATGTCCTTCCCGAAGAAAAAAGGGTGCTTTCGATGCACTGTTCGGCTAATATTGGACAAAATGGTGACACGGCTCTGTTCTTCGGATTATCAGGAACGGGCAAAACGACACTTTCGGCAGACCCTTACAGAAAACTCATTGGCGATGATGAACACGGGTGGGACGAAAACGAAGTTTTCAACTTTGAAGGCGGCTGTTACGCTAAAGTTATCAATTTGAGTCAGGAGCAAGAACCCGAAATTTTTGGGGCAATTCGTTACGGAGCTATTTTAGAAAATACCCGATTCGTTGAAAATACTACCACCGTAGATTATACCAACCAATCAGTAACTGAAAATACCAGAACGGCATATCCAATTAATTATATTCCGAATATAGCGGTTCCGTCGATTGGCAAAACGCCCCAAAACATTTTCTTTTTAACAGCGGATGCTTTTGGTGTATTACCTCCCATTTCAAAATTAACCGTAGAGCAAGCTATGTATTATTTTGTGGCGGGTTATACTTCTAAATTAGCAGGTACAGAAATGGGGGTTAAAGAACCCCAAGCAACGTTTTCTGCTTGTTTCGGAGCAGCTTTTTTACCACTTGCCCCCAAAAAATACGCTGAGTTATTGGGCGAAAAAATCAAGTCTGGCAATGTAAAAGTTTGGTTGGTAAACACGGGTTGGTCTGGTGGAGGTTACGGTGTAGGTTCTCGGATGAAACTTTCGTACACTCGTGCCATGATAAGGGCAGCACTCAGCGGAGATTTTGAAAACATTCATTTCACAAAACATGAAATATTTGGTTTGGAACTTCCTGATAAATGCCCAAATGTACCCGAAGAAATCTTGCATCCACGTAATACATGGAACGATAAACAGGCTTATGACAAAAAGGCGGAGGAACTGGCAAAGGCATTTGAAGAAAATTATCAAAGAATTATTCAGTAATTTATTGCCAATTGGTGCTTTAGAAATATAGTTTATCAGGGTTTCTAATGGAAGTTTAGACCGTTTTCAATTAGAAACCCTAATCCTCGAAAACCCATTATTCAATATGCAACAGGATAATATATTGGCACTTCCCGTAGGTGTAACTCTCGACCGTTTCATTATGCGTCAGCAGGAGGCATTTCCCTACGCAACGGGAGAACTTTCTCAATTATTGAGAGACATTGCTCTTGCATCCAAAATCATCAATCGAGAAATAAATCGTGCAGGACTCATTGATATTACGGGAGCTTTAGGGCGTGAAAACGTGCAGGGAGAATCACAACAAAAATTGGATGTGATTGCCAATATTCGTTTCATCAGAGCCTTAATCAATGGTGGGCAAGTGGTTGGAATTTTATCCGAGGAAGACGATGAGATTATTCAAACGGGCAATCACAATGCCAAATACGTAGTGGCAATGGACCCGCTGGATGGTTCTTCAAACATAGATGTGAACGTTTCGATTGGAACAATTTTTTCCATCTACCGACGAGTCAGCCCCATGGGAACACCCGCTACCCAAGAAGATTTTTTACAGGGAGGACGCAAGCAAATTGCAGCGGGATATATTCTGTACGGTTCATCAACCATCATGGTTTACACCACAGGAAAAGGAGTAAACGGTTTCACCTACGAGAACTCTCTGGGTGAATACTTTTTATCGCACGCTGCCATGCAGATTCCTAAAAACGGGAAGATTTATTCAGTCAATGAGGCATATTTTGATGAATTTGCGAATCCAATCAGAGAGTTTATTCAAGAAATGAGACGTGAAACGGGTTGCATGGCTCGTTACATTGGTTCTTTGGTAGGTGATTTTCACCGAAATTTATTAAAAGGTGGTATTTATTTGTACCCTCCCACTCGCAAGGCTCAGAATGGTAAGTTAAGGTTATTTTACGAATGTTATCCTTTGGCTTTTGTGATTGAACAAGCAGGCGGAAAAGCCACAGATGGGCAAAGAGAAATCTTGGATATTCCTCCAACAGAAGTTCACCAGCGAAGCATGGCTTACATAGGTTCGGAGGTATTAATTGAAAAGCTAAATCAAAAGATAGAGTCTTACAACGAATCCGTGGTGAAACAATTAGCACACGTTTAAGCAACCATTAAAAAAGGCTAAGAAATCTGATTTCTTAGCCTTTTTTGTATCCACTTCGTTAATCTATCCAAGAGAATTTATATTCTAACTGTGGAACTTTGATACGTTCTGTTAATCGGGTCAAACGCTCTGGTAATTTCATCAAGTAATCTTGTGCTTTCTCGGCGGCACTATTCAAGCCCGTCATCGTTGAGATATTCCAATCATTCAACAAAATCTCCATAATTTCTATGTAGTCTTTGCCAGTGTACACACCCAAACGCTGAGCAGCATCCGAGAAGTGATTGTAAATTCCACCTTTTTCTCCGTTTAATTCACGCAAGAAATGAGCAGGCATCACAATTTTTTGCTTCATCATTTCGGCGAAAGCAATCATCATTTCAGAAGGGTCAAGTTCAAAAATGCTGGTAATAAAACTCTTGTAGGCTTTATGATGACGCATTTCATCGGCGGCAATCATTGCACACATCTTAGATAATGACGCATTTCCGTGTTTTTTGGCTAAAGTTCCTGTTCTACGATGAGAAATATTAGTAGCTAACTCTTGGAAAGAAGTATAAACAAACGTTTTGTATGGGTCATCATCCGTTTTGATATCAAAGCCATCAGCAATTAAATACTGAGTTGAAGTTTCAACAGCTTTCATATTTACTCTTCCCGACAGATATATGTATTTATTTAGCAAATCTCCGTGACGATTTTCCTCCGCCGTCCAAGCTCTTGTCCATCTTGCCCAACCTTTCGGTTCATTAATCATATCTACTCCTTGTACTACCATAATAGAAGACTCATAAGTAGGTAATGCCTCTTCTGTAATCATATCACCAATCAGAACAGCCCAATAATCATAAGGAAGTTCACGGGCTGCTTGCTGAATTTCTTTTACCTCATCAAAAAATGATTCACTGGTGGGGTCTGGCAGGAAATCAGAAGGTTGCCAGTTGGTTTCTATTGGAATCAAGTATTTATCAACGATGCCATCCATTCCGAGGGCAAGGTGATTCATAACCTCCATTCTTTGATTTAGCTTTTCCATGATTAGTATATTTTCGTGGTTTGGTTAAAAGATTGCAAAAAGCAACATGGGGTAAAAATTATTTTTACCCTAATTTTACAAAGATACTTATTTAATTGCGTAATAAATTCTGACTTTTGTCATTATATTTAGCTTTTTTGGGGAAAGCTATGTATTAATCCGTTTTAGGATGCTTAAACAGTAATCATAAATATCCAATAGTATTCAAGTGAATATTCTGTATATTTATATCATTGTTCTATCTTTTCACTGCGGTAGAGTGTAACTATAAAAGTAGCCATTTCCCCTTTCTCTTCTCAAGAATAGCACTTTCAAGCCATTTCACCTTTCTATTTTTACAGCTTTCACTGATGAAAACAGCGGTGTTCCAATAGCTTACCCAAGCAAGGTTTTTCCGAAAATTAAATTTAATGAAATCAAAATGATTCTCTCGCTTCTCAAAACTCTTACCCTTTGCGATATAATTTCTCACAGAATCAATATTCCAAACTAAACCCACATCATAAAGTTCAAACTCTGGTGCTACAGTACGCTCCATATATTTAACGTCAAATTCTGAAAAAACGCCAAAGAAATCAGCAATTGTGTTTTTTATCTGTGTAGAGTCGGCTTGTTGCCCAAAACTGGTCGATGCCATGAATAGAAAGAAAATGGCTATGATTTTTTTCATGATTTATGTATGAATTAAAAATTTTTATCAATCAAATAAATCATGGCTGCCATTGAAGCCGCTCCCATCTCTAATTCACGTTGATTGACGGTTTCAAAACGGTCATTCGACGCATGATGATATTCAAAATAACGCTGTGGGTCAGGTTTGAAACCAACCAAAACGGTGCCTTGTGGGGCAAGTGGTCCAATATCTACCCCACCCGAACCACGTTCTATTTCGTGCAAACCGTAGGGAGCTAATGGATTTTTAAAACCTTGAATTTTTGTCAATATTTCAACTGAACCGCCTTGTACGCCAAAGCCTCGGGGTGTGAAACCACCGTTATCAGACTCCATCGCAAAAATGTGCTTCTCGTTGTTGGTTTTCGCTAATTCAGCATATTTAATTCCTCCACGATTTCCGTTCTCTTCGTTCATAAATAAAACTACTCTGATGGTATGTTTAGGTCTGACTCCCAACGTTTTGAATAAGCGTAAAACTTCTATAGACTGGGCGATACCAGTACCGTCATCGTGGGCTCCCTGAGCTAAATCCCAAGAATCTAAATGTCCACCCACCACGATAATTTCTTCTGGTTTTTCCGAACCTTTCATCTCAGCTACCACATTATGCGACGGAGCATCGGGCAGTGTTTCACAAGATTGGCGAAAATAGAATTTAAGATTAGGGTTTTCTTTTAGTGTTTTACTCAATAAAGTAGCCGCATTGGTACTCAGTGCCGCCGCAGGAATCAACGGCACACCCGTAGCATATTGCATTGCTCCCGTGTGAGGAAAATCATTCTCCGTACTACTCAATGACCTAATAATTACCCCAATAGCTCCCATTTTCGAGGCTTCATTTGCTCCACTTCGGCGTTGGTCTCCTGCTTGTCCGTAAGCCTCAAAAGTATTGATTTTGGTAGCATCCATCGGGCGGTTAAAAAAGATAATTTTGCCTTTACATTTCTCTTTTCCTAAATCACGTAACTCCTGAAACGTCTTCACTTCGATAACTTCCGCTGTTAAGCCTTTCGATGGTGTAGCAATCGACCCGCCCAAAGCCACCAATGGAACGGCTATTTTCTGTTTGCCATTCAAGATATACCCTTCTTCTTTTTTACCACGTACCCAATGAGGGACTATTACATCTTGGAGAAAAACTCTATCATATCCCCCTGATTTCAAGAGATTTTCACCCCAAGAAACCGCTTTCTTGGCTCCTTCCGAACCACTAAGTCGGGGACCGATTTGAGTAGTGAGTTGCCTTAAATATTCATACGACTGCCCCTTTCCGAGAGCTTCGTTGAAAATTTTACGAATAGTAGTTGAGTCGTTATCTTGCGAGAAGCCTGCAAGTGAAATCCATAGTAAAAATGTTGTGATAAAGGTAGTTTGTTTGTTCATACAGTTATTTGTTGATTATGCCTTGAATTTTGGGCTAAGATTACTTTACTATTCTGTGATGCTTGGTATTTTCAGAATGACTTCCATCTAAATCATTGCATTGAAGCACATTCCTGCATCGTAAAAGTTCTAAGGTTCAATTTAGCACTTTCTACTAAGATTTGTTCTAAAAATGCGACATCAAAACCATATTCGTCTGGTTTATGAGTAGTTTTTGTCAGAGGTTTATGCCCAAACATCATCATTACAGAACCTTCTTTTACTGCTCGTTGCAAACCTTCTTTTATATCTTCAATGGTCAGTTTGGCACTTGTGTCAATCAATAAAGCATTCACCTTTTGAGAAGCATTTCTTTGACAATATATTTCTGAAATATCTTCCACTTGCCGAGTGTATTCAAAACCAAAGATATTCCGATGCTTCATCGAAACATCTCTGAGCAGACCAAAATACTTCAACAATTCCCTGTCGGAATACCAAGTTTGTGAGCCACCAGGATGAGCGAAAGTTTTGGGTACAAATCCTTGTTTTTTCATGGTTCGGAGAGCTTTAAAAATTTCGTTCTCCATGTATTCCTGTAAAGAATTTTCCCAAATATAATTCATCGACCGCACGTGCATTGCTCCGTGACAACCGACTTCATGCCCATCTTTTCGGAGTTTATGTAATAATTGTACTTCATCTTGGCTCAGACTATCGGGTTGAGTAATATAAAAAGTAAATTTGGCGTTATATTTCTGAAAAATTGGGCGTAGAGCAGTCCATTCTTTGACAAATCTATCGTCAAAAGAAATGGCTATACCACCCACTTTATTTTTTTGCGGTTGGCTACAATTAGAGATAATAAATATCAATGATAGCAGTAACAAGGCTCTTTGCATTGCGGAAGTCAAAAAGGAGCATTCAATCACATTCATTTTAGCTATGTATCTCATTCATTTATGAATAGATTAATTCTTGATAATTCACTCGCATTCACCTATCTAACAATCGCCTGATTCACAAATACCTATGCTTAAAATTATACAGTACCAAAGCAGTAGATTATACCAAAGGAAAGTGAATATGTATCAAGAATAGCCATCACTCAAAAATTAGAAAATCATTAGCAAAACAACCATTTTGAATAATTTTACGTTATATCATCAGCAGACTAACAGCCAAAATAATTAAAAATGTACACAGAACCCAATATTTTTAAACAATTTCCCGAATTGATTGCCGTAGAAAGCAATCGAAAAGATGGAGTGAGTCCTCCACCTTATTCTTCCCTGAATTTAGGGCTTTTTACCAATGACATTCCAGAAAACATTGAGAAAAATCGAAACATCTTTTTCTCTAATTTAGGTATCAGAAAAAGTAGAGTAGCTCATAGTTATCAAATTCATAAAGACCATATTTTAAAGGTAACACGCTGTAAAGCCTACGAAGGATATGACGCTCTGATTACCGAAAATAGAAATACTTTTTTGACCGTAACCATTGCAGACTGCACACCTATTTTAATTTATGACGCTAAAAATCAAGCAGTTGCTGCTGTTCATGCAGGTTGGAAAGGAACGGTATTAGACATAACCGCCAAAACTATCCAGCGAATGCAATTGGAATTTAAAACGAATCCTCTGGATTGCTACGTATATGTAGGTACGTGTATAGATGACACTAATTTTGAAGTGGGTGAAGAAGTAGCCGAACAATTCTCTATTGAATTTAAACGATTGGATAAAAGCTCAAGAAAACCAAAATTTTACGTTGATTTAAAAAAGGCGAATGTAGCACAGCTCCTCAAATGTGGCGTACCAGAAAATCAAATTGAAGTGTCTCCTTTTTCAACGGTCATTAATAACGACGAGTATTTCTCGCATCGTAAAGAAAAAGGAAAAACGGGAAGAATGGTGGCTTTGATTGGTATGAAAAAATAATTGTTGAATCCACAGTTGTTGAATTGTTGTATCTCTCTATCAACAATTCAACAACTGTGAATTCAATGGTTAGTCAATATAACGCTTCGTGATGGGTTGATAACTATCTACTCGTCGGTCACGAAGGTAGGGCCACGTTGAGCGATAATATTCTGTTTTATCCAAATCCACCTCTTGTACGTGTACCTCCTCTTGGTCGTGTGAAGCTAAGTAAAGAAGTGTTCCGAAAGGATTTGCCACAAAACTACCTCCCCAAAATTGCTGGTCTGCTTCACGTCCTACACGGTTTACAGACACAACGTGTACGCCATTCGCTACTGCATGAGAACGCTGAATCGTTTGCCAAGCCGAATATTGCTCACGACTAATTTTAGAGTCTGGTTCAGTGATATCCCAGCCAATGGCAGTTGGATAAAATAAGATTTCAGCTCCTTTCAACGCTGTAATTCGGGCGGCTTCTGGATACCATTGGTCCCAACAAATAAGCACACCGATTTTAGCGAATTTTGTTTCAAAAACCTTATATCCTGAATCATCGGGCGAAGCATCACCGGGAGTAAAGTAAAATTTCTCGTAATAACCGGGGTCATCAGGAATGTGCATTTTGCGGTATTTACCCAGATAAGTTCCATCAGCATCTAATACGGCAGTGGTATTGTGATACAAACCAGCGGCACGTTTTTCAAACAATGAGGCAATGATGACTACGCCCAATTCTTTAGCAACTGCTGAAAGTGTTTCGGTTGAAGGTCCGGGAATGGGTTCGGCTAATTTGAAATTTTCGTGGTCTTCCACATCACAAAAATACAAGGACGTAAATAACTCTTGGAGGCATACAATATTTGCTCCTTTTTGGGCAGCCTCACGGATGCCACTAATTGCTTTTTGCATATTTGCTTGCACATCAGCCGTGCAAGCCATTTGGACTAAGCCTATATTTATTTTTTTGTTCATTGTTATTGTTTCTACGCTCGTGCATGAGGTGGATGAAAACCAATCACAATATCCGTCTGGTCGATACCCTCAGTAACAAGTCTTTTAGCAATTCTCAAATCAGTACCATCATGTTGAATCCAAACCTTACCATCACGTTTTACATCCACATGGATAAAGTTAGCATAAAACCACTTGGTCACATTCTTTTCCCAACCCACACCTGCATAAATGTAATGCCCGTGTTCGTCATCTGTAATCAATTGATTTTCAACACCATTGTCTTCATATTCACCTCCCCAACTGTAAATTTCTTCGACAAAATTGCGGACAATTTTTTTATATTTTTCTACTTTATCCATTGTTCAATTTGAGGTTTATCTTCGTTATAAACTATCATTTTTACATCAAAATCTTTTGCAGTTTCGATAAAGAAAACGTCATCAAAAAATCTTTCATAAAAACCAGAAGGTACTGCAAGATACAATACTCTATCAGGTTCTTTCATTTTCAAAGCTTTCCAATAAATTAAAAATTGACCGAGAGCATCTTCAAAATCATCCAAATCCGAAGAGCCTAAAAAACTTTTCACTTCTACGGCTATCTTTTCAGTTTCTTTTTCGGCGGCAATTATTCCTTTTTCTGCTCCTAAATCAATGTAGCCACGTCGTTTTCCCAACATAATCTTAAATGGGTCGTGGGTAATACTCCAACCATCATTTTCAAGTGAAGCCTTTACGAGTTCATGGTATTTATCTCTTGCCATTTTTTACAAATTTACTAAAATTTCAAATCATTCATACACTTAAAATGTCCTGCGGGACATTTGTTATAGCCTATTTTAGAACAAGGACGGCATTGCAAATTATTATTCTCAATCACCTCAAAATCAGTCTGATATGGGTACATACCAAAAGCTGGCACGGTATTTCCCCAAATGGAAATCACTTTTTTCTTCAATGCTGCCGCTACGTGCATCATACCTGTATCGTGCGTGTAAACGATGTTGGCATTTTTAATTAAAGAAGCTGATTGATTCAAATTACATTTACCACAAGTATCAAAAATATTTGTACTGATAACTGATAACTGCTCACTGATAACTGAATCTTCTTTTCCACCAACTAACACCAATGGCTGTGAAATCGTTTTACAAAGTTCAATCATTTTCGCAAGGGGAAGTTTCTTGGTTTCATGTTGTCCACCAATGGCATATACTGCATAGCCATTTCTGAAGTTTTCAGGCAACCAATCCAAAGGCATTTCATCTTTTTCGGGGATGAAATAATCTAAGCCTTTGTTGTCATTTCTTACTCCCAAAGACTCCACCGTTTTCATATACCTGTCCACAATATGGACATCGGGCATGATGTTCTTCTTGAACTTTACCAAAATCCATTTCTGAAAATTGAGTTTGTCAAAGCTAAAACTCTTCACTCCCAATCGTAATTTCAAAATGGTAGTCCGAAGATTATTATGTAAATCAATGATATAATCATAACGTTCTGATTTTAGTTGCCTTATCAAATCATTTAGGCTATTATCTAAAACGAAAACTTTATCAATATTCGGATTATTTTCTAAAAGCGATTGGTAAGATTTTTTGGTAACATAATGCACTTCAGCCTCGAGATATTGTTGTTTCAAACAACGAATCACGGGTGTGGTTAGCACAATGTCGCCAATAGACGAGAAACGAAGAATTAAGAATTTGGTCATAGCCCAGCAAAGTTATAAAAAAGACTCAGTGCTATTCATATTTGAATTCTCATAATTGAAATATAAACTATTTTATTTGGGCAATAGCTTTATTATTAGAAGATCAGGTTAAACGCATCTAAATATTAGCGAGCATTTGGATTAAATATTGGTCATTCCAACCTGCCAATTTTCTTCTACTTTTTATGCTTTCCTTATCAGT
>JALONS010000081.1 GCA_025454855.1 Arcicella sp. | reverse complement strand
GTTTCTTTAGAGATAGTCATGTTTTTCAGATAACAGTTAGTAGTAAACAGTTAGCAGTTATTTATAATTTACAGTTTAAGGAAACATGAAATTTAATTACTGGTAACTGTTTATTGATAACTGTATTAATTTTCAATTTCTTCTTTATATAATTTAAACGCTTTGAAAACGGCTTGGGCTACTTCATCTTGCCCTTCTGAAGAAGCCAAATATTTTTCTTCTTTTTCGTTGGTCAAAAATCCTGCTTCAATTAATACGCTGGGCATAGCCGTTTCCCAAAGAACTAAAAAACCTGCTTGTTTTACACCGAAGCTGGTTCTGTTGGTTTGTTTTTTGAATTGACGTTCTACTTTCTGCAAAATTACGGAGTTTTCTCGCTTGGCAACGTCTAAATTCTCATTTGTCTTATGTAACCCCATTGTGTAGGTTTCCGTTCCTGCGAATTTTGAGGAGGGGTGAGAATTACAGTGAATAGAAATGAATAAATCCGCTTTGTTACGATTCGCAATCGCCGAACGTTCGTGCAAATTCACAAAAACATCTTTCATTCGGGTATAAAGTACCCGCATTTCTGGGTATTCTTCTTTAATTTTTGCTCCTACTTCCAACACTATTTTCAGAGCAATTTTTGATTCATTATGGTTTGCTCCGTGACAACCAGGGTCTTTGCCGCCGTGTCCAGCATCCAGCACAATGGTTTTTATGCGTGTTTTACCTGATGTTGGCGTAATTATATCAGCATTATGGCTTGAATCTTGAAGAGGTGAAATACTCCCAAATCCACAAAACAAAGCAATTAATAAAAGACCTTTAACAAAGTTTAACATTATTTTCGATTGGGTACGTTATCTTCAATGAGTAATGGATTAATTTTGTACTTATTAAAATAGCATTAAGCTGTAAGCCTTAGGCAATATGCTTTTGAAGCGTGCGTATGACTTGAAGCATACAGCCTAAAGCATTTCTCCACAAAGATAAAATTTTAAGACTTCTGAAAAAAGAACTTCACATATTCAGTACGGTAATTAGCTTATTTTTAGGGCTTTTTATTCATAATTGCCTATATGCCCAACGTATTGTAAGCGGACAAGCGGCTAATGCACCCAAGCGTAGTTTAATCAAAGGTATCAAAAATGACTCTACTAAAGCTGATACCCTCACTAAAATTGTGCCTGATTCATTGAGGACTAACAACGACTTGCAAACTACCGTAGTATATTCAGCCAAAGATTCTACCATCATGGATACCCAAAACCAAGTGGTGTATCTTTATGGAGATGCCAAAGTTACTTATGGAGATGTGGTATTAGAGGCAAATTATATTAAACTGAATTGGGATAAGAATGAAGTCTTTGCATCTGGCACAAAAGATACCGTAGCGAATAAAACCATCGGAAAGCCAGTTTTCAAGCAAGGTGGCGAACCTTACGATGCCGATGAGATTAAATATAATTTTAAGTCACGAAAGGCAATTATTAAAGGACTTATCACCAAGCAGGGTGATGCCTACGTGCAAGGAGTAAGCGTGAAGAAGGATAATGAGGATAACCTTTACATCCGAAATGCCGTTTATACCACCTGTAATCTGGCTCATCCGCATTATAGTATTAGAGCTTCTAAAATCAAAATGGTGGGGAAGAAAGAAATTGTATCGGGTCCTTTTCATTTTGAACTCAATGAATTGCCTTTGCCCATTGGTTTGCCATTTGGCTTTTTTCCATATAAACCTCCACAAGAAAACGGAACGTCGGGTATTATTATGCCAAATTATGGCGAAGAGCCTCTCGGTAGGGGCTTTTTCCTCCGTGAAGGTGGTTACTACTTTGCTATTAATGAAAATATCGGACTTCGTCTCACGGGTGAAATTTACTCGAAAGGTAGTTTTGGACTTACGGCTAATTCTCAGTATATCAAGCGATACCGTTACGGCGGAAACTTTAATTTGACCTTTCGGAGTAGTAATAGTGGGCAAGAATTTAGTAGTACTGGAAAGCCAGAAACCAATCGTATCGATTTCGGTATTCAGTGGTCGCACTCGCCCCAAAGTAGGGGTAGTTCCAGTTTTTCAGCTTCGGTAAATGCCCAAAGTAATTCAAACGCTCAGTTTAACAGTCTATCGTCAAGTAGTTATATTTCTACGGCTTTAAACTCCTCCATTCAATATGCTAAGAATTTCGGGCAGAATATTCGTACCAGTATCAGCCTACAAGCCGACCAAAATACCGTTACGAAAGCCGTCAATATTAATAATAATTTTTCGTTTGGATTAAACCAATTTCAACCATTCAAGAAGAAAAAAGCCGTTACTGAAAAGTTTTGGGACGGTTTCCGTCTGGGTTTAGATTTTAACGGGTCTTTGGGTATTACCAACCAAATAGCACTTGATAACCGTGCCTACAATAGTTTGCCTTACAACGTAAACCGCCAAAAAGATACTACCGACACTGACCCCAACCGCCCAAGAGTAATTGACCCCCGTTTGGCGGCCAACCAAACTGCTAACTTGGCACGAGACGGGGTAATTCCTTTTACGCTGGATAATTTGAGTACATTCTTAGAAAATGCCAATTTTAGAATGACTTATTCCATTCCCTTATCTTTACCCAATATCAAATTAGGAAAATATATTAACCTAACACCTGGTATGAGTTTATCAGGAAATGTGTACCGTAGGCAGTATAGATATCAATTTCTAAAACCGGGAGAAAGTTATGTGAACAGTAAAGGAAAAACCATAAGATTTCTTCCTTACGCCAGCGATACCTTAGCCAGAAATGGGGTTGTAGATATTGACACCATTAGTAGCCCAGATATCGATTATCAATATTCGTTTTCGATGAGTATGAATACTCGTTTGTACGGAACCATCAATTTCAGCAAAGGGCGTTTGAAAGGCATTAGACACATCATAACTCCTTCCATTAGTGCCAACTATACTCCAGATTTTACTGACCCAAGTTTTGGGTTTTACCAACGTGTACAAGTAAGCACCAGAGGAACAACCACCGAAAATGGCGTTATAAATCAAGGGTCTTTTAGAAGAATATCCGTTTTTGACCCCCGACAAACTAACTACGGGGCTCAGTCGGGCGGGATTAGTCTGAGTATTTCTAACACCTTAGAGGCAAAAGTGAAAGCAAAGTCTGATACGGCAGAAAAGGAATACGAAAAGATAACGCTATTGGATAACTTGGCACTATCTACTAATTATAATTTTTTTGCCGAGCAGTTTAAGTTAGCTCCTATTTCGTTTTCGGCAGCTTCACGGGTGAAGAAATTTGACATCAACCTCAACGGACAGCTTGACCCTTATAAATACATAAAAGATGGTTCTTCGTTGGTGGGTACAAGGCAAAATACATATATATGGGCAGAGGGAGAAGGAGAAGCAAATTTATTGTCTAATCTTAGTTTTTCTATCGGGAAGAGTTTCCAGCCCCGCCAAGCCAAACAACCCAAGAAAAGTACGAACCCCAATATTCCTGATGAACAAGTACAGCAGGTCAATCGAAATATTAATGATTACGTAGATTGGTCTGTACCCTGGACACTCCAGTTTAGTTACCAATACAATTACAGTAAAATAGGATTTGCCCCCGCCGTAGTGGTAAGTGCTTTTACATTTAATGGCAGTTTGAAATTGACCGAAAAATGGGATATGAGGATGCAATCGGGTTACGATTTTGTCAATAAAGGACTTTCTTTAACAAATATTCAGATTCACCGTGACTTACACTGTTGGGAAGCGGCTTTCAACTGGACACCCGCCGCCAGTCCCTTTTACGGAAGAGCCAGTAGTTACTCGTTTGAAATTAGGGTAAAATCTACACTTTTGCAGGAATTGAAATTATCAAGAAGACGTACTTTCTATGATAGAGGAGGGTTTTAGACGGTACATGGTGAAAGGTAAAATTTACACCGATTTTAACTGGTCTCAACGGTCATCGTCGTTCAAAATGACGACGACCGTAAAACACGTGTTAAATCTTTAACGTTAGTATTATTTGGTAAAAAAATAATGAACGAAGTAAAGTTGCTCTCTCTCACCGTCAGCCATGAACCGTCTAATTAGCGAATTGGCACTACTACTTGGGTGTTATCCCAAGCCAAAATCATATCGGCACCACCTGCTTGTTCGGTAAAGTCAATTTTAAATTGTTCTAACGAATTTCCTGTTTGGGTAGCAAGAGCTTCAGTCATTAATACATTTTTCTTTTCATCATAAGATAATCCCCACTGTCCTACTTCTTGATTGATAATAATCGTCCAGTTATTTTTTTGCGGAATCGTGAATAAGCTGTACGTTCCTGCTTTTAAGGGTTTTCCACCCAACTGAACATCTTTTGAAAACTTAATCACAGTAGCTTCGTTGGCTCCAGTACGCCACCATTTTCCATAGGGAACAAGGGCTTTATCTTTTTCATCGCCAAATATTAAACGACCCTTTTTGGAAGGTTGGCAGTAATCTACGGTTATTCGCAAGTTATCTTTATCAAACTCTGCCGTAGCTGAAGGACTAAATGATTTTGTGTAATAAAATCTAAAAAATACGAATACGGAGGCTAAAACTGCCAAAATAATGAGTATTATACGTAAGATTTTCATTGTGGATATTTTATCTCACCCTCGGAAGATTGTTTTGATTAGTTTGGATTTTGTGGGGTTTACCTGTAAAAATACGGATTTTGTTTTATCTTCAAAAATTTAGGTAAATTGTGATGAGAGTTTAGGGTATGGGATAGTAAAAATCTGTCGTATTACTCGTCAAAAATCATATCATTATCTAAAAAACTATTTTAATCAAAAATCAATATTTTACTTGAATTCCATGATAATATTCCTGAGCTTGGTAATCCTTGCGAAGTGGATGTCCTTCCCAATCTTCAGGCAATAGGATTCTACGTAAATCGGAGTGGTTTATAAAATTAATTCCCACTAAATCAAAGGCTTCACGTTCGTGCCAATCGGCTGTTTGCCAAATATGGCTCACCGTTGGCACTTGTGGAAGTGCCTCACTTGCTTGGTTTCGGTTGAACACTACTTTCAACATCAATGAATGTTCGTAAGGAATTGAATAAAGATTATAAATGACCTCCATGGTATTTTTCTCAGTACCATTATCAATCCCCGTCAAGCACGAAAGCATATCAAAATAACAAGCCTCGTGGGTGTGTAACAATTCACAAACCTCCGCAATGCGTTCAGTGGCTACGGTAATAGACTGGGAATCCGACGTTACAATTATCGCTTCACCCAACACTTCGGTTATTATATTGATAAATTTTTGTATCATGCTTTTATTTGTACTCTTTTAATGGAGGTTTGCCAAAGAGAATTAATACAACTTTTGGTTTTCAGCTATTTACTCATTCATTTTTCTCAAATCACTCTTCGCTCGGTATATGCCCTAAACTACCGCAAAGGCGGGCTTTTGATTTCTGGCTTCTTCCTCTTCCATGGCTAATAATGCACTGGGGGCTACTAAACTTTCATTCCTGATTTTTTCTTGTAATTTCAAAAAACCACCAATTAGTGCTTCGGGGCGGGGCGGACAACCTGGCACGTACACATCTACGGGGATAATTCTATCAACTCCTTTCACTACGTGATAACCGTGTTCCCAGTAAGGTCCACCACAATTTGAACAACTTCCCATCGAGATTACATAACGGGGTTCGGGCATTTGCTCGTAGAGGCGACGGATACGGTCTGCCATTTTGAACGTAACCGTTCCAGCTACAATCATTACATCCGATTGCCGAGGCGAAGGGCGGGGAAAAACACCAAAACGGTCTAAGTCGTAACCCGAAGCCATAGTTTGCATCATTTCGATAGCACAACAAGCCAAACCAAAGCCCATGGGCCAAAGTGAACTAAGCCTTGCCCAATTGATGAGGTCATCTACTTTGGTGATAAGTACACCACTTTCTTCAAATTGTTGGTCTAATAAACCTTTCATATTTTTTTATTTAATGATAGGATGGGTGATAGAGTGAATGAGTCAATGATAGAATGAGTGAATGAGTGAGTGATTAGCAAATATTTCCTCATTCATTAATTCATTTTATCACTCACCTATTCCATCACTCACTCATTCTATCATTCACTCATTCTATTACTCACTCATTCACTCATTCTATCATTGACTCATTCTATCATTGACTCATTATATCATTGACTCATTATATCATTCACTAATTCCATCACTCACTCATTCTATCATTCACTCATTCCATCATTGACTTTATCTGACAATCGTTACATAACCCGTGAGGGCTGGTACGTCGGGGCTGGGTTTTATCACGTAAAAATAAGCTCCCGCAGGCAATCTTTCTCCGTCTTGAATACCATTGAAAGGTTTAGTTTGGTACGCCCCAGACCCTATGGAATAAAATATCTCATTACCCCAACGATTAAATATTTTTACCTCAATATCTGGATAATCATTAAATTCTCGGTTGGTTTCCATGATTACCCAAGTGTCATTAATAGTATCACTATTGGGCGTAAAAGCATTAGGAATTCGCAAAGGTGAACGCACTGTTATCATGATTTTATCCGTTGCCGAACAGCCACTGGGTGATGATACTTTTACGGTATATTCAGTGGTAATATCTGGATTTGCTAAAGGCTGCGTTGCCGAGGGCGAACTCAAGCCCGTGGCGGGTGTCCACTGGTAAGTAAATTGATTTCCTGTACTGCCTACACTCTTTATTCTTACGGTATCTCCTTTGAAAATAGTAAGGTCATTTCCCAATTTAACTACGGGTGTTAAATCAACTACTACCGTTTGTGAGGCATCTTTGGTACAGCCTGCGGCGTTGGTATAAGTATATTTAATTGGAAAAGAACCGTATCCCGATACACTGGGGTCAAACTCATAACCATTTTTTACACCCGTACCCGTGAATACACCAGCGGGTGAAGCATACGTAGGTAGTACGTAATTGCGTAAATCGATGATTCCTCCTTTCGTATTACAAACGGCAGGAATAGCCGCAAAAGTAACCGTTGGAAAGGCATTCACGGTAATAGTAACGGTAGAAGGAGCAAAATTGAAGCAATCTGGATTTTGAGTACTTTCTGCTCTGAGTCCGTAAGTTCCAGAGGTTGTTACCGTTAAGGTGGTGGCAGTTAATAAGTCAGCACTATTTCTTACCCAAATATAATTTACGTTAGGCTCTACAGGATTTACGTTCAATATTACGGTTTCACCCTGACAAACGGATGTTTTATTAGATACATTTACAATATTTGGATTAGGCGTGGGGGTAACAATAATTTCTTTAGATGCCTCATAAGTACACTTTGCTCCTGTAAGTTCTGTAACCTTTACTTTATATTTGCCAGAGTCTGTAACCAGGGTAAACTGACCGAACACACCATTCATCAACACATTATTCTTAAACCATTCTTTTCTAAAATTATTGAGTGCTGCCCCCGAAGAGTTTTGGATGATGGTAAGCACCGCCGAAGCTCCACTACAAATAGTGCTATCGGCTACATCAAGTCTCACGTTTTCGCCCGCTTGTGGATTTACGTTCGTATTTAGTGAAGTTTCTGTACCTACACAACCAGTACTGGAACGAGTTACCGTGTAAGTTCCAGCATCACTATATTCAACCCTTATTTGATTGGATGTTCCTCTCGGAGCAGGAATATCTGTACCATTTCTTTTCCACTGGTACGTAAAACCCGTATTGGCAGGCGTTTCTAAAATTCGGTAAGAACCATCACAAATGGTTACGTTGTTGAGGTGTATATTGGGGTCTTCGCCAGTGAGGTAAATTTTAGGCTTAGTAGGAACACAATCTTCGACTACTATTTGAAAATATAAGCGGTTTGAACCAATCTGGGTAGTCCCTCTAAACTCACGACATTCCACTACCACCAAGTATTTTCCCACTCGTGTGGGCGTACCCGAAAGTTCTCCTGTGCTACTGAGTATAACACCACCCGCAATAGGGTTTGTAGCTGAGAAACCCGCATTCCAAACAACGGTTGTCGCCAGTGGTTGTCTATTTCCAACAGTTGGGGCTCTTTGCTTACCCGCAACGGTACTGGTTTGCGGGGCTGAAAAACCATCTACTAATTGATAGGTTAGTCTATTTCCATCAGCATCATTAGCACCCAAGTCAATCGTGAAGGGACTGTTTCTACAAGCAACAATACCTTTATCTAATTTGAAAACAGGAGAAGAATTATCCGTAGCGTTCAAAGCAGGAAATTCAGTCAGGAGGCTCATCCCTTGAGTAGCATTGGCATTGGTTGTAATATTCCAGTTACCATCTTGCCAAAGTATATAATAACCATTGGCACTACTATAAGATGCTTTGTTGAGCGTTACGTCGGCTTCATACACAATTTTGGTAGTTGAGAGCGTAATAGACGATACACATTCTTTATTTTGATAATCAAAATTATCCGTTTTAGAAGTTTGCGGAAGTGTTACATTTTGGATTCGTGTATCTGAAGCAACATTAGGTCCTTTCTCATAAATACCTACTTGAATAAAACCTTGATATAGGTCAGGAGAGGTAGCTCTTGCCCCTTTATCAATATATACTATTGTTTTAATATGATACGTACTGCCCGATTTATGGGTAAATTCAATCGTTCCGCCGATGAGATTTTCGGCAAAAACGGGCAAATTTATCCCCAAGAAACACGAGAAAATAAGCAGTTGATAAATATACTTCTTCATAAAACCTAAAAAGTGGGTGTTGTCTTTTATAAACGTAAGGATTGGCGGTTTTTCTATACGAAGTTAAGATTTTTTTATCGAAATCTATTTTATGGTAATCTATGGTTTAAAATTAACTTATGATATATCAGCAGTATTTTTTTGACCTAATTATTCTATTTTTAGAAAGGAATAGTGTCAATTTTATCCCTAAATTCTGCATTCTCGTCTTTATTTACTTCAATTAGTTATTCTTAATTTTTAGTCTACTTACATTCCCTTTTCGTCTCATTTAATTGAAAAATCTTGATAAATGTCAATATTTTTATTACTTTCAAAGTTCACAATATAATTGCCAGCAATAATAGTTAAGAATATTTTAAGTGTTATGGATTTACAATTGCAAACATTTTTGCGGCGTTTCGTTAATTTCACTGATGAAGAATTAGAAGAAGTATGGTCTTTTTTCCGTCCTAAAAAAATCAAGAAAGGAGAGTTTATGTGTGTACCTGCCGAAGTGGCACATGAAATAGGATTTGTAATAAAAGGGGTATTTCGTATTTTTTATTTAGTAGAAGGTAAAGAAAATACTCGTTTCATTGGTAGTGAAAATATATTCATCACCTCAACGCCAAGTTTTACCACGCAAACGCCTTCTATTGAATACGTTGAAGCTTTAGAGGACTCATCTCTACTCATGCTAACTTATCAAGATTTACAAAGAATATTTGAGATTTCTCCCAAATGGGAACGCCTTGTGAGACTATTGGTGGAATATTTCTATAATGAACAACAAGAACGTATTTATTCTTTAATAGCACTCACAGCTCAGGAGCGGTACGAAATGTTAGCCAAAAATCGTCCTGATTTTATTCAAAGAATACCACAGTATATTATTGCTAATTATCTTGGAATTTCACCTGAGACTTTGAGTAGGATTCGAAAACAATAAAAATAAGCATTTATACTCATAACAAAACAAGTATTTATACTTAATTTATTGACAAAAATCAATGTGGAGGTAAAAAAAAAGCCTGACCTTTGTGAACACTTAACCACTATCAATTTCTCAATACAACCATAACCATTTACCAATGTTTATCAGCAGATACCGCCAAGTCTGCTAAGTGCAAATGTCCGCCAACGTTTGCACTTTTTTATGTAAAAACGGTAATTTTATTATTAAATACTTAAATGATTAAGTCTTTAAAAAGTATTTAACTTTATGATAGTCAATAATTTACATTCTCAAAAAGAATGTATTTCTGATTACTGGATATTTCATTTATACTTGAATAATCCAGTAATCAGTCGCCTATCTTAGTGTTTAAAATGTCGTACACCCGTCATAACCATTGCCACACCGTTGGCATCACAATAAGCTACTGAATCTTTATCTTTAATTGACCCTCCAGGTTGTGTAACGGCAGTAATACCTGCTTTGTGAGCAATTTCTACACAGTCGGGGAATGGGAAAAACGCATCCGATGCCATTACCGCACCGTTTAAATCAAAACCAAATTCTCCTGCTTTTTCAATCGCTTGTTTCAAGGCATCTACTCTGGATGTTTGTCCAACACCACTGGCTAATAACTGACCTTCTTTCGCTAAAATAATGGTATTTGATTTGGTATGTTTACAGATTTTTAGGGCAAATTCTAAAGCTCTTAGTTCTGAATCAGTTGGGGCTTTTTGAGTAACTGTTTTAAAATCAGCTACTTTCTCCGTAGCTAAATCTTTATCTTGCTCCAAAACGCCATTGAGTAACGTTTTAAACATCATTTTTGAAACCTGTACGGGCTTGCGTTTCAACAAAATACGGTTCTTTTTAGATTTTAAAACTTCTAAGGCTTCTTCCGTGAAATCAGGAGCAATCAAAATTTCAAAGAAAAGGGTGTTCATTTCTTCCGCAGCGGCTTTATCAACCGTTCCGTTGGTGGCTAAAACGCCCCCAAATGCCGAAATAGTATCGCAAGCAAAAGCGTTTTTATATGCTTCGTGAACTGTTGGAGCAGAAGCTACACCACAAGCGTTGGTATGTTTGATGATTACGAAAGAAGTTTCTTCAAATTCATCCAATAGCGTAATACAAGCATCAACGTCCACCAAATTATTGTACGACAACTCTTTACCGTGTAGTTTATCAAACATTGCCTCTAAATCACCATAAAATGTGGCAGCTTGGTGAGGGTTTTCACCGTAACGAAGTCCGTTTTGTGGCAATGATTTGAAATCGTAAATATCGGTTTTATTGCCATTGAAATACGCATGAATGGCAGTATCGTAGTGCGAAGACGTACCAAACGCCAACATGGCAAAACGCTTACGGTCTGAAAGGTCTGTTCCGCAATTTTTTTGTTCTAAAATAGAAAGTACCTCAGCGTACTGAGTGCGAGACGAAACGATTAGTACATCGTTAAAATTTTTGGCAGCTCCTCTAATCAATGAAATACCCCCAATATCAATCTTCTCGATGATGTCCTCTTCGGATGCTCCGCTGGCTACGGTTTCTTCAAAGGGATACAAATCTACAATCACTAAATCAATAGAAGGGATTTCGTACTGAGTAGCTGTATCAACATCTCCTTGATTATCACGACGATACAAAATTCCACCGAATACTTTGGGGTGAAGCGTTTTCACTCGTCCGCCAAAAATAGAGGGATAACTGGTGAGGTCTTCTACCGCCGTAACGGGTATTCCTAACTCTTCGATGAAGGTTTGAGTACCACCCGTAGAGTAAAGTTTAACACCGTTTTTGTGAAGTAATTCAACAATTGGAGCAAGTCCGTCTTTATAATAAACCGAAATGAGAGCAGATTGAATTTTTTTGGATTCCATTGTTTTGTTTTGGGGCTTAGGAGCCTGAAATTAAGATTTGATTGAAGGATTAACCCTTAATTCATAACGCCTAACTAACACCTTTTGAGAAATAAGGTGCAAAAATACTCATTTTCACTGGTATTTATCCTAAATATTGAGCGACAAAATCAGTACTCAATAGCGTTTTTGTTCCTTAGCTTGGTTTGATTAAGTTTTTACTTGAAAAAGTATTATCTTTGCTGACATTTTTCGTGAAACGAACATATTATCAATATTTTAACAAATTCCCAATGAAAAAATTATCCCTAATCGTATGCAGCGGCTTATTGGCGATTGGTACGCTATCTTGCAACAAAGCTGACAATAAAGGAACTGCTTCTGCTTCGACGGCCACCACTAAAACAGACGTAGAAAAGAAAACTGTTTATGTAAATACAGACTCTTTATTAGCTAACTATCAATTTTACAAAGACGCTCAAAAAGAATTTGAAAATAAAGGTTATCGCTTACAAGTTGATTTGGGGCAACGTGAAAGAAGCCTTCAAGGAGAATTACAGGCCATTCAACAAAGAGCCCAAACCATGACTCAGGCAGAATTGCAAGGAGCGGATATGATGTTGAAGAAAAAAGGTGCTGAGTTACAACAGTATAGCCAACAAAAACAAGCTGCTTTAGCTGAAGAACAAGCCAAAAAAATGCAAGAGTTGTATAAAAATATTCGTGAATACATCAAGAAACATAACGCTGAAAACAATTTTGAGTTTGTGCTTGGATATACCACTTCGGGCGGTGGAATTTTATACGCTGACGAGTCGGCTGATAGAACCAAAGAAATTGTTGAGGGTTTGAATAAGGAATACGCTGAAACCAAAAAATCAGCTCCTGCTCCAGCCGCTCCTGCCAAGAAATAATCAGAAGCATCATTACGTATAAAACGCCCTTTCAGATAGCTGGAAGGGCGTTTTATATGTAATTAGTGTCGGTTCAGCTTCTTTTGGAATGTCAAAAAACCATCGGCTGATAAATCTTCATCTAATTCTTCCCAATGAATCCATGCCCCATTATTCCAAAATTCAAATTGGTTTCTTTGTGTATCAGTAGCTTTTTCTAAACGTGGAAACCAAGACAATGGCATTCCTACTACACGCCCGTCAGTAAGTTCAGCGTAAATTCGTTTGGGGTCAAACCATATATTTATTGCTCTACATTCCATTGTTTTATTTTTCTAAGTTGTCTCCAAAATAGTCTTTCCAGTGGGCTTCAATAATATCTTCATTTTCTTTAATAATGTCTTCTGCAATTCTCAGTTCTTTCTTTTTCATTCCATCACTTTCAACCAATCTTACAGGCTTTATCTCAAATTTTGCCGTTCCATCCGCATTTTTTACGTGAACGTGAATGGGTAGGTGGTCATTGCTAAAATAGAAAAATCTAATTCCAAAAAATCTAAAAATTTCAGGCATATTTTGGGTAGTTGTGATTGAACTTCTACACAAATATAATCATAAAACAGAATTGGCAGAATTAAGATTTATTTTAAATAAATTTTACGGTTTCAACCATGTCAAAACCGTCCGTACCTTTGCCTCATGGATTATTTTAAAAATTTACTTGATTTACTGAAAATTGAACGGGCAGAAGACCGTGAGCAATATAAAAAATTAACGGAGTCGTCATCCGTTGCCGAACGCCGTGCCAATGGACTAACGTGGTTTCCTGTAGCGATTCGGGGGTCTGAAATGAGTAGAGGTGATTATTTGACAATCGAATTAGAAAGAACCACTCACCACGACATTGCCCACCAGTTCAGAACGGGAATGCCAGCGGTATTTTTCACGAATCATAACCCACAAAAAGACCGTATCGAAGGTACAATTGCTCACCAAAACGGAAACCGTTTAAAAATCACTATCAAAGATGATGAACTACCCGAATGGAGTAGTGATGGTAAATTAGGCGTTGATTTACTATTTGATGACAACAGTTACGATGAAATGAATGAGGCACTCAAAAAAGCGTCGGAACTGGTAGAAAAAAGTTCATTAATCCAGATTTTGACGGGGATAAAAAGTCCTACTTTCAACGATTCTATTCCATCATTCACCCATCCAAAACTAAATCAATTTCAAAACAATGCAGTCAATAAAATATTGTCTGCCAACGAATTATCAATCGTTCACGGTCCTCCAGGAACGGGCAAAACCACCACTTTGGTGCAGGCAATCAAGGCTTTGGTAAAACAAGAAAATCAACGAATTTTAGTTGTTGCTCCAAGTAATACCGCCGTTGATTTATTGAGCGAAAAATTATCCGAAGAAGGGCTGAATGTACTCAGAGTGGGTAATCCAGCGAGAGTTTCAGAGCGTTTACAAAAACTAACTTTAGAAGCCAAAATGGCTGACCATGATTATTTGAAGGAAACGAAAAAGCTACGAAAACAAGCTCAGGAGTTCAAAAATATGGCTCATAAGTACAAACGAAGTTTTGGGAAGTCGGAAAGAGACCAACGTAAAGCCCTGTTTGATGAAGCCCACCGCATTATGAAGGAAGTGGATAATACTGAACAGTATATCATTGACGATGTATTATCCAAAACGCAGGTGGTAACGGCTACGCTCGTGGGGGCAAATCACTACACTGTTCGTAACTTAACTTACCAAACCCTTGTGATTGATGAAGCTGGGCAAGCCCTTGAACCCGCCTGTTGGATTCCGATTTTGAAGGCTCAAAAAGTCATCTTGGCTGGCGACCATTGTCAATTATCACCTACCATAAAATCAAATGAAGCCGCTAAAAATGGACTTAACCAAACACTTTTAGAAAAATGTATTGAACATCATCCAGCAGCCGTAACGCTACTCGAAGAACAATATCGCATGAATTCAAATATCATGGGGTATTCCTCTTTGGTGTTTTATCAGGATAAATTAAAGGCTCATTCGTCCGTTGCGGAGTCTTTACTATTTGAAGGTGATACTCCCCTCCTATTCATTGATACGGCAGGTTGTGGTTTTGAAGAGAAATTGGAAGGAACAAGTAGTACCAATCCCGACGAGGCGGCATTTACTTTTAAACATATTCATTCATATGTTGAAACGCTACGAGGAAAGAATTTTCACACCCATAACTTTCCAAGTATGGCGGTAATATCACCTTATAAGCAACAAATAAATCTGCTAAAAGAACAATTTGACCATTCTACTGACTTACAACAATACCAAGAAAATATAAGTGTAAACACGATAGATAGTTTTCAGGGACAAGAGCGTGATGTTGTCTATATCAGCCTAACAAGAAGCAACGATAAGGGTGAAATTGGGTTTCTTTCAGACATCCGACGAATGAATGTTGCCATGACTCGTGCCAGAAAAAAGTTAGTCGTTATCGGTGATAGTGCCACTTTGGCCCAACATCTATTTTATGCTAATTTTATTGAATACGCTGAGAAAGGCGGTGGATATGTAAGTGCTTGGGAGTTTTTGGAGTAAAGAAACTATTTGAAGATTGAAACCATATATTTATTGATACGATACCCCTGACGGAGTAAAAAT
>JALONS010000003.1 GCA_025454855.1 Arcicella sp. | reverse complement strand
TTAGCTCAAAGCGTCAATTTCAAAACGAATCTCGATGGAAAACCATTCCGAGGAATAGTTACTTATAAAGGAGCATCTTATTGGCGAAAAGGGGTAAAAAGATACATTGAAAAACCATTTTTACAATTACAATTTAGATGTGTGGATGCCCCAGATGACAGGCTTTTGACACTCCAAATATTCAATCCAAAAGAAAGTCCGGCAAAATACGGAGTGGCGGATATGGAAGTAAATTTTTCGGGAACAGTAGATGGTGTCAAAGAACATACAACCATCTTTGGGTTCGTCAATGGAAAAGCCGATACACAATTTAACGTTGAAATTACTCAATGGAAAAAAGTTGGGAATGATAAAGCGATTATTTCAGGAAAAATCAACGGAGATTTGAGAGAAGTAAAAATTTTGGGGAAAGCCAAAGCAATTAATCAATTCGAGAATGGTGTTTTTGAAAATATAGAAGTAGAAATTTTCAATGAACAAATGGATTTAATGAAGGGCAAGTAGAATAAAGTTATAATTGAGTAAGTTCTAAGAAATAGTACACCTTTCTATCACTTAGAACTTACTTTTTTTGATAATCATCTTTTCAGACCGACACTTTTTAAAAAGCCTAATATTTCTTAGTTTTCAATGCCTTTTACTTTTTGTCTTGATACAAAAAGTAACAAAAAAATCAAGAAATTTAGAATCGGAGTGGCGACCCACCTCGCTGCGCTCAAACAGCGGAATTTCGAGTTGTACTACGACAAATTATCACATTACTCAAAAGTGTCAGGCTGAAAAATAATCATCAGAAAAAACTATGATACAACGCCTCCGTTCCAAATATTTTTATCAGGTTGGATAAACGATAGTGAACCGTCTTTATCTTCTGCCATCAGCACCATTCCTTCTGATACCATACCCATCATTGGGCGTGGTGCAAGATTAGCCAAAAATGTAACTTGCTGACCTACAATATTTTCTGGTTGAAAATGCTCTCCGATACCACTCAAAATAATTCTTTGTTTCAAGCCATCGTTAATCGTAAGTTTTAATAATTTCTTACTTTTAGCAACTTTCTCGGCAGAGATGATAGTACCTACCCGAATATCCATCTTGGCAAAATCATCGTATTTCACCTCTTCTTTAATGGCAGGCACAGCTTTTCCTTCCAAAAGATTCTGACGTTTGGCTTCTTCTAATTTTTGTACTTGTGCTGCTACTGTTACATCTTCCACTTTTTCAAATAATAAACCTACGTTGGTAATAGGTTGTCCTTCCGCTAATAAGTCTGCACGCCCTGCTTCTGACCACGACAAGGACTCAATATTTAAAACTTTACGCAATTTTTCTGCTGTAAATGGCATAAATGGCTCGCATAAAATAGCAAGATTAGCTGCAATTTGTAAACCTACGTTCAGAATAGTAGCGGTACGTTCTGAGTCGGTTTTGATAACTTTCCATGGTTCGGTATCTGCTAAATATTTATTGCCTAAACGAGCTACATCCATCATCAAAGCCAATGCCTCACGGAAACGATAGTTTTCAATAGAGTCCGCTATTTTGGCGGGAAGTTCTTGTAAAGTTGCCAATGCTTGGCGGTCATAATCATTCAACTGACCCTGTTTTGGCACTTTTCCTTCAAAATTTTTCTCCGTTAGTACTACTGCCCGATTCACAAAATTTCCAAAAATTCCCACTAATTCTGAATTATTACGAATTTGGAAATCGCTCCACGTAAAATCTGAATCTTTGGTTTCGGGAGCGGAAGCCGCTAAAACATAACGTAAAATATCTTGTTTACCTTCAAACTCACGGAGGTATTCATGTAACCAAACCGCCCAATTTCTGGAGGTTGAAATCTTATCTCCTTCTAAATTCATGAACTCGTTAGCAGGTACATTATCCGCCAAGATGAATCGCCCATCTGCCTTACACATCGCTGGAAAAATCAAACAGTGAAACACAATGTTATCTTTTCCGATGAAATGTACCAAACGAGTTTCGGGGTCTTTCCAGTATAATTCCCATTGGTCGGTTAATTCTTTGGTCATGGAGATGTAACCAATGGGAGCATCGAACCACACATACATTACTTTGCCTTCGGTATCAGGTAACGGTACTTTGATTCCCCAATCTAAATCACGAGTCATGGCACGGGGTTTAAGTCCATCATTCAACCAAGATTTTACCTGTCCTAATACATTAGTTTTCCATTCGGGATGACTGGCGATGTATTCTTCAAGCATAGGCTGCATTTTATCCAAAGGCAAATACCAGTTTTTGGTAGCTTTTAAAATGGGCTTATCTCCACTCAAAGAAGAACGGGGATTGATAAGTTCGGTTGGTGAAAGCGTTGAACCACAGCGTTCACATTGGTCGCCATAAGCATTTTCATTTCCACATTTCGGACAAGTACCAATAATATAACGGTCGGCTAAGAAAGTTTTAGCTTTTTCATCGTAATACTGTTCGGTAGTTTCTTCCGTAAATTGTCCTTGGTCGTAGATTTTCTTAAAAATATCCTGCGACATTTCATGGTGAACTTTGTTGGAGGTTCTCGAATAAATATCAAAAGATATTCCGAATTCCTCAAACGAATCTTTGATGATTTTATAGTATTTATCTACGACCTCTTGTGGAGTTACTCCTTCTTTTTTCGCTTTTATCGTGATGGGGACACCATGTTCATCCGTTCCTGAAATAAACTTCACGTCTCGACCAGCAGCACGCAAGTAACGTACATAAATATCAGCAGGGAGATAACAGCCCGCTATATGACCAATATGAATAGGACCGTTGGCATAAATTAAAGCAGCTGTAACGGTGGTTCTTTTGAATGTTTTTGACATATATTTTATATTCGTTTGAGCCTTGAGGCTGTGTTCGGTACAAGTTTGGAAACTTGCACCAGTTAAGTACTATTTTCTATCTAATTTATTTGGTTATTTATTTCAATCTTGTTCAAGTCTCCAGACTTGAACAGAACAGAGCCTCAAGGCTCCAAACAAAATTCTACTTATATTCAACTATCGTAAATCAAAAACTTATTAATTTTGGACAATATACGATATAAAAAACACCTCCAATAATTAAGATGAGAAGAACTACCCACAACGAAGAAACCAATTTTCTGACCCTCACTGTTGTAGATTGGCTTGATGTATTCACCAGAGTAGAATACAAGGATTTTATCATAAAATGTTTAAAGCACTGCCAGAAAAATAAAGGTCTTGAAATATACGCATACGTAGTGATGACCAATCACATACACTTAGTAGCAAAAGCTGTTGGAAATCAGCACATGAGCGATATTTTAAGAGATTTAAAAGGCTACTCTTCCAAAGAATTAGTTAAAATGATTGCCAACAACCCGAAAGAAAGCAGAAAAGGAATTTTTCTGCCTGCTTTTTACAAAAAAGGAGTTGATAATCCAGTGAATAAATACCACCAATTCTGGCAAAATGAAAACTATCCCGTTGCTCTTACCAATCATCAAATAATGAGACAAAAAATTGATTATGTCCACTATAATCCAGTACGAGCAGGGTTTGTTAATGAACCTTTTGAATATTTATACAGCAGTGCAAACCTTTTAAGCCCTTTGAAGATTTCTGACTGGCAGTAATCTTTTGTAGAGCCTTGAGGCTCTGTTCGATACAAGTTTGGAAACTTGAACCAGTTTTACTTAAACCAGTTAAATACGCTTATTCTTCCTCTCTATCTTTTATTTCTTGCAATAATTCTTGATACCATGCTTCGCCGTATTTTCTGATGAGTGGTTCTTTCAAGAATTTATATACCTCCACGCCCAAGTTTGCACCATGCGTACAGGCATCCGAACAAATATGCCAGCGGTCATAATTGAGGGCTTCGTAGTGGTCATATTTTGTGATTCGTATCGGATATAAATGACAAGAGATTGGTTTTTTCCAAGAGATTTTTCCATCCAAATATGCCTGTTCAATCCCACATTTTAGGATATTTCTCTCATCATAAATAGCATAGGCACATTCACGACCTGCTATTACAGGCGTTGAATAATCACCTTCCCAATCTTTTACATAAACACCCTCATTTTCAATAGTTTGTCTGCCAATTTCTGAAAGATACGGTTTTACTTCATCATAAATTTGTTCTATAATGGGCAATTCGTCTTCATTCAGCGGAGCACCTAAGTCACCCTCTACACAGCACGCTCCTTTACATTTGATGAGGTCGCAAACAAAAAATTTCTCTGCAATATCATCGCTGATTACAGTATTCTCAATTAAAATCATATCTTTCAAGCCTTTGGCTGTCAGCTTTAGGCTATCAGCATTAGGCGATAATTTATTTGTTTAAAACTCTTTCTTCATAAATCCGAATGCTTACAACTAAAAACCGAAATCTACCACAAAATTACGTTAATTCTGTCATTTTTATTCCACTTGGTATTTTTATTGACTAAGATTTCAGCGTTGGCTCTTTTCCAAAGTTCATACGAATGAATATTTTGCTTTTTTTTATTTATTTTTGTATTAACCTATCTCAGAACCGCCAATGATTTAGATTGAGATGCTATTTTATTTTCTGTGAAAACAAAATAACTATCACCCATAAAATATTCCTTATTTATGAAAAAGCGTCTTACGCTGTTGATATTGGCTATTTTTCACTGTGGCTCGCTACTGGCACAGGAACTCCCCCGTAGTATTTTTGTTGGTACTGTGAATGTTAAGATTGAGGGCGATGCTCGGGCTATCATTGAAAAAGAGATTGATAATTTGAATGCCAATCAAAAATATCTTAACTCGTTGGTAGCTAAAATGAATCTTTACTTCCCAATTATCGAAAAAGTATTGGCAGAAGAAGGTGTTCCCGATGAATTCAAATATTTGTGTGTGCAAGAAAGTGCGTTCAATCCCGAAGCCGTTTCTACTTCAAACGCCATTGGTTACTGGCAATTTAAACGTGAAACTGCTCAAGAAGTTGGAATGCGAGTGGATGGTGTGATTGATGAACGTAAACACCTTGCGTCAGCTACCAAAGGAGCCGCCGTTTATTTATCTCGTAACAATCTGATTCTTAGAAACTGGGTTTCTACATTACTGTCTTATCGTTTGGGATTAGGAGCCGTCCGTAGAATGACGGACATTGACTGGGCGTATAAAAATGAAGTAACCGTTAATAGTTCTACCGACTGGTATATTCTTCGTTTTTTAGCTTACCGCCACTTTTTGGATAAACTGTACAAACAATCTAAAAATAATTTAACAACCAGTTATCTCTTTGAATATACCAATAGCCGAGGTAAAAATTTGGTGGATATTGCTCAAGAATTAGAAGTTCCTCTAACGGATGTAATTGTGAATAATGCTTGGTTAAAATCAACATCCGTTCCCGATGATAAAGATTATATCGTTTACTTACCCGTTAGCAATCAACAATATTTAGATTTAAAAATCAAGAACGACCAACAGAAATTTTCGGAAGACCAAGTGGCTGTTAATAAAGATTTGGGCTTTCCTGTATTAGTACGTTTAACGCAAGTGGCTACAAAAAATGAACCTGTTTTTTATGAAATAAACGGTAAAAAAGGGATTTTAGCCAGACAAGGTGATACGCCTGAAAGTATTGCCGAACGAGCAGGTATCAACTTGAAACGTTTTTTGAAATTTAACGACCTCGGTGATAATGACCGAATTATCCCGAATGAAGTCTATTATTTAAAAAAGAAAGACCGCCGAGCCGTAGTTGCTTATCACACCGTAGAAGGATACGAAACACTTTGGAAAATATCTCAGATGTACGGTATTCAGTTGGAGGATTTAATGGCAAAAAACCGCATTACTCAAGTGCAGAGACTACAAAAAGGTAGATTATTATGGTTGATTGAGACTCGCCCAGAAGGACAAAGCGTAGAATATGTACAAACACCCGAAGACAAAACAGTAGTAATCATAGAAGAAAAATCAACACCAGCGGAAGTAAAAAAACAAACGCCAGTAATAACTACTACCAAAGTACCCGTTCCACAAAATACAAAACCCGAAGTTACTGTTTTTGAGACAAAAACAGAGCCGACAGTTACTACTACAACTCCCAAAACAACAACCGTTAAGGAGACTTTACCCACTGTAAATAAACCAGTAGAAACTGTGGTAGTCCCTCCTACTACACAACCAACCAAATCTACTACGGTAGTTTATACGTCTACTCCAGCACCCACTGTTAGCAATTCACAAGCTACTAAAACTAACGGTAAAATTATTAAAAATCATATTGTAGAACCCAAACAAACGTTTTTCAGTATCTCAAGGCTTTACAATATGAGTGTTGATGAGTTGTATAGTTTAAACGATATGTATTCGGGAAGTCCGCTGAGAATTGGGCAGTCTATCAAAGTATATCAAACGAACAGTAGTCCCGTAACAGGTGCTATTAAACCCGAAGAGCAAGTAACCGCCATTTATACTTATCCTGCTGAAAATCAGCCTCCTCCTCCTATCAAAAATACGCCAAACACTACTACTACTACGGTTGTGAGGGAAGTAATCACTTCTCCATCTGAAAGCGGAGCATTGGCTTCCAATACTTCAACACCCGTAGCGATACCATCCAATAGTGGTTCAAATACTGGTACTTATAATACTTCCACTCCAACAGTTTCAACATCGACACCCGTAGTTAGTAAACCTTTTACACCAGCCCCCGTTAATACCAAACCAAACTATAAAATTATCCATACCATTCAGGCTGGTGAAACTATTTATCGGGTTTCTAAAATTTATAATGTAAGTGTTGATAACATCAAGCAATGGAATAATTTAACGGAAAATACGGTTGAAATCGGACAAGAATTAATCATAATGGGCGGAGCTATCAATAACAAACCCGTTGTGGTAGAAAATTCTAAAGTAGCAACAACGAATAACAGTAATAATTATCAATATCATACGTTGCAGGCGGGAGAAACCGTTTTCAGACTTTCAAAAATATATGGGGTTACGGTAGATGAATTAGTAAAATGGAATAACATTAAAAACTTTGCCGTAAGTGTTGGACAGCGATTAATTGTGAAGAAATAAGCTATTAATGCGAATATTGGGTTAAAATAGATAATGAAATAAAGCGGTAGCCAATGCTCCAAAAATGTGTAACATCAGTGCGTTGATAGCTCTAATTTTAGAGGCATTCTGTAATCCAGTTTTCTCATTTATCCAATTAAAGAGTGATTCAACAGGTTGTCTGACTCTTGATACAGCGGTTGAGAACAAGCCATCAGCCGCTTTTTTGAACTGTCTTTCTATTTGAGTTTGACCTTTCACTAACTTAACAGGAGTATAAATGTAAGTATCCTGTTGAGTTAAAAGTTCTTGGTTTAGTGGAATATCGGCATAGGCTTTATCGGCAAAAATAGCTTTCCCTTCCAGATTAGGCAGTATTGGTCTAAGAGCGGTTAAACGGAATGCCGCCCAATCATTTTCCGAGGCTGGGGTAATACTAACAAAGTCCATCAAGGGTACTTTTTTTTCTACTTTGCGAGCTACCATGTGCATTTTTACGCCATAATAGTAGAGGTTTTTTGTAGCACAGAAACTCTTATCTGACAACTCGGTAGCCACTTTACCTTGTCTTTTACCTGAGCAAAGTATGATAGGATATGAATCAACCAAGACAATGTCTTGACTAATTCCTTTGACAATACCTTGACTTTCAATGTCTTGCAAAATCATAGGTACTATGGCTAACAACGCTGGATTCAAAGCATTTATGCGAACATTAAAATTAGCATAAGTAGGCAATGAAGGAAACCAGCTACTCATATAGCGAACTGTGTAGTCATAAATTTCTGTCTTTTTGTGCTTATTCTCGTAAAGACGACAGTAAAAATAAATCGTTAAAAGTTCACTATCCGTAATTTTTTCATTGCTCGGCGATGAATTATTACTAAATCTTTGGCAATGCCAGCGAAGTTCAGTATCATAGCACTCACAGAGGTAGTAATACAAGCGGATTAAATCTAATTCTCTCATAATCAGTATTTTATATGTTTTGCAACACAAATTTAATGACCTATGAATTTACTATCTCTGTTTTTTCAACCCAATATTCGCATTATTATCGGTTAGAAATAATTATACTTTTAGTTTAGCTTAAAGAAATTTGTCACATAACGCTACACTTTGTATATTTAACTTAAAATTACCTTAATAATGTTTGAATCCTTACATGGGATAAAGATATATCTGTATGATTTTGACCATAACCCTCCCCATTTTCATGCAATTTTCGCAGAGTATGAAGTTTTGATTTCTATTAATTCACTGGAAGTTTTGAAAGGAGCAATGCCAAAACCACAATTAAAGAAAATTTTAAAATGGGCAAAGTACAATCAGATACAATTATTAGAAGAATTTGAGTTTTTGAACCCCCAACTTAGAAAATGAGACCTCCAAGAATTGTAAAGATACTCAATGTAGAGCCTTTTAAGATAACTACACTTTGGACAAATGGAGATGTTCGAGTCAATGATTTTGCCGAAAAATTAGAGCTTTTTAGTAATAATGAACGGCTGAAACTGCTAACAAACTTCAAAGAATTTTCACAAGTTGAGGTTAATGAAGGAGATACATTAAGTTGGAAAAATTTACAATCTCACAATACAATCGGAAGGATGCTTCCCATTTCCTTTGACCCTGATGTATTATTTGATGAAAGTATGGTAGTAGAGTCTCCACCAATTATTGAAATTGACTCTCGGAAAGAATTTACACAAAGTGATTATGCTCTCAGAAACGGACTTTCTCCTTCAAAAGTTCGCACGTGGGTCAAACGAGGAAAGCTGAAAAGCAGATATGTACCTCACTTGGGTATCACTTTAGTGGTGACATAGATTTCAAAATTATGTTTTCCCTGCTTTCAAAGCACATTCTATCATTAATTTCAACAAAAATCCATTGCATAAAATACAATGGATTTTTTATTAGAAACATAACCAACACTATTTCGCACTTTGAGCTAATACGCCATCGTAGTAGTGTCCGAATTTAATGAGTAATTTCTTTCCTACGCCCAATTTCACGTCTTTATTCATCTTATTCCAAGCCCAAACGTCATTGACAGAAACGTTGTATTTCCGAGCGATACTGTAAAAATTCTCACCAGCTTTCACAATGTGCGTGTGATTACTTACTTGATGAATTTGCACTGGAATATTTGGTTTAAACTCTTCATTGGCAGCTACTTTTTCTGATTCTTGATTAATTGGTGTGTTAGTGGATGACTGTTTGGTATTCTCTGAAAGTGTTAAATCAACTACCTGTACCCCTTCTGACTGTTTTGCTACGTTTTTAGATACTTGAACTACCTCGGTATTTTTAGGAACAACAACAGGTTTTGTAGGCAAAGTAATCACTTCTACTGGACTGTTAGCAGGACGTGTTTTCTGCAACCAAAGTACTCTTCCATCTACCAAACGCTGGGGAGCATCTAACCGATTATATTTCAACAACTTAGACAAACAAATACCGTACATCTGAGAAACCTTCCAAAGGCTTTGTTCGGTAGCATTCGTTACAGTATGAAACGGTACGGGAGCTTTTTTAGCCTTTTTCTCTAAATAATAAACCTCATCGGGAATAATTTTGGTATCTAAACCATCGGGCAAATCATTGTATTTGATAAAATCTTCTACGTCAAAATCAGCTCTTACACAGATAGATTCTACATCATCGCCTACTTGGGCTTGGATACCAGCTTTGTTGTTAATATTGTAAAAAATAGGAACGTTTTTATTCTTCGTTTTGGGGGTAATTCTGGTCAGTACTGGAAAACCCAAGTCTTCACTCAAAACATCAACTTTTCCATTCATACTCAACACTTTTTGTCGCATGGGTTCCAGTTCATCCTCCGACAATGCAATGAGCATTGTATAAGGCTTATCTTCAGGAATAGTAGTGGTAGATACCCAGCGATTATATTTCCAAATATCATCCTCCGAAACCACTAACTCTTTGGCAATGAAGGGAATAGACTTGCCTCCGTTGAAGGTGTATTCAAAGAAAGTTATGTCAGAAGGTTTGTATTTAGCAATTTCCTTTTCAAAAACTAATTTATGAGCCAATACTCGCAAAACGTAAAAATCGGTTTTAGCAGTAACCGTAATATCTTTAGAACCGTACCATTCTTTGACAATAAACTTATAGACATTACTCAAACCTGTACGATAAGAATTGAGGGTTGAAATCCAGTTGTTCAACACTAAATTGTTGCGTTTCAGATACAAACAAGCGGCTCTGGAAGCGGCATGAATATTTTTACGTTCGTCAATTTGTTCATCAACTCTTAATCCAAACTCTAAAGCGGTTTCTTTTTTGAATTGCCAAAAACCTACTGCATTCGACTTTGAAACGGCATCTGCCAAAAGTCCCGACTCTTGTACACACAGATACTTAAAATCATCGGGAATGCCCTCAGCGGCTAACATCGTTTCGATGATAGGGAAATATAAGGCTATACGGTCTAACTTGGCGTTTAGATACGTTTTGTTGCTGGTGAGTGTTTTGATGTCGTTCTGAATAATGCTTTGGGCATCTTTTGAAATATTGACATTGATGCCCGCAAACTCAACAGTTTCGGGTACGGGATAAGACTGGGCTACCAAGCCAAAAGAAGCTAAGAAAAATAGTAGCACAGTAAGATGAACAATTGGCGGATTTTTCATTTTACTGATATGGATTATTTTGATTTTGGGTTGCGGAACTTCGATTTCAGATTTGTCCCTAACAACCTCACAAAACTACATTGACAAAAGCCGTGCCAGTTTTCAGGATTTGATGATTGGGTCGAATTGTTGATTGCTGAAAGCTGACAACCGAAAGCCACTATATCTTCCTACAAATCATCAACCCATCACGCAGGGGCATGAGAATATTTTCAGTTCGGGGGTCATCGTGGCACATTTTATTAAAGTTTAAGAGGTTTTGGGTATCTTTATCAATCTTTTTACCTTCCTGAATATCAGCCACTTTACCACTCCAAAGTACATTATCTGATATGATATACCCTCCAGTTCTGACTTTATCAAAAACTAAATCATAGTATTTATGATAATTCATTTTATCAGCATCAATAAAAACTAAATCGAAGATTTCGGTGAGCGTTGGAATAATCTCAGCGGCATCGCCGATGCGGTAATCTATTTTATTAGCTGAAGGAGATTCATCAAAGAATTTTCTGGTAAAATCTTCTAACTCTTCATTGACATCAATCGTAATAATTTTCCCGTTTTCTGCCAAGCCTTCTGCCAAACAAAGAGCTGAATAACCCGTGTATGTACCAATTTCAAGAACGTTTGTAGGCTGCATCATTTGTGAAAACATCGCTAAAACACGCCCTTGCAAATGCCCTGACAACATTCTGGCTTGCAGCACTTTAGCGTGCGTTTCACGGTTAAGTTTTGCTAATAAATCACTTTCGGGCGAGGTGTGATTTTCAGCGTAATTATTGATATTGGGTGGTAAAAAATCCATTTATTTATATTTCTATGATTGAGTTGATTATATTTGTAAAAAACAATGGTAAAATGAATGCTCTACGTCAATTTGTTACTCCTGTAAATGGAATTCTGTCGATTCCACTTCCTCTTGAATATCAGAAAAAAAATCTGGAAGTAATCATCATGCCTGTAAAAGATGATGTACAAAAGAATACCCTCAAATTAGCACAAGCACATCGTATTATTGATGAGGGCGGGGGGATTGAGAATCCCATTGACTTTTTAGCTGAATTTGAAAAAAGTCGCCAAGACCGACCACTACCTTTCCGTGATTAGATTTCAATATGTATATTCTTGATAGTAACCTAATTATTTATTCCGCTTTGCCTGAATATGCCTATTTACGTCCTTTAATGAAGGATGCGAAAAGCCACGTTTCTTTATTTTCCAAAATAGAAGTTCTTGGTTTCCATAGACTTGACGATAAAAGTAAGCTATATTTTGAAAGTATATTTTATAGTCTTACCATTTTACCCATTACCACTGATTTGATAGATGATGCTATTTTGATTAGACAACAAAGAAAAATGTCTGCGGGCGACGCTTTGATTGCAGCTACTGCCTTACAATATGACTTGGAAATTTACACGAGAAATGTATCCGACTTTAATTGGATTCCTAATCTTAGGGTATTCAATCCAGTTCAGTTTTGAACTAACTGTTGGTAAATCTTATTCAATTCCCCTGCTATTCTCTCCGCAGTAAATTTTTTAACGTGTTTTTGTCCAGCCTCCACTAATTGTTTTTGTAACGCTTTGTTCGCTAAAATTTGTATCATTTTATTAGCTAAATCACTGATATTTAAGGGGTCGGCGTACAATGCTCCATCTCCGCCTGCTTCTTCCAAACACGAACCTGTAGCCGCCAAAACTGGTACGCCCGAATGAAGAGCCTCCACAATAGGAATCCCGAAACCCTCGAAAAACGATGGATATACAAACAATGATGCTCCTTGATAAATAGCTGGCAAATTTTGGAACGGTACTTTATTCAATATTTTAACATTTTTGATATTATTTTTTTGAATATAATGCTCTATCTCCTCTTGGTATTTCGATTTCCCTCCTACCAACACTAATTGATAATTACTTAGATTTAATTGGTGAAAAGCCGCCACTAAACTTCCTTGATTTTTACGTTCAATAATAGACCCTACCGACAGAATATATTTTTTATGAATCCCATATTGTTCCGTAACCGTTTTGATAGTTTCTAATGATATTTTTTTATGAAAAGCCTCATCACAATCTTGATAAACTACGCTGATTTTATCGGCATTAATTCCATAAAATGCCATAATATCACGTTTGGTTTGCTCGCTTACAGCTACAATAACATTTGCATTTTTGCAGGCTTTTCGGAATTTTATTTTGTAGATTAAGGTATCAAAAAAAGGGTACAAGCGGGGGTATCTTTCAAAAATTAAATCATGAATGGTAACAACCGTTTTGATACCAGTGGGCATTCTCCCGAAGGGCAATTCATTACTTAATCCATGATAAACTTGGATATGGTCTCGTTGTAAATCATCTTTAACAAAGAAAGAACGCCATAAAAATTTCTTTTTAGGAGTAATCAGAGGTAAGCCCAAATCTTGAGACGATTTTTTAGGATTGTAGGCAAAATATTCATTTTGTGGAAAGTGTTCCAATAATGCCTTTATGATAAAGCGACTATAATTTCCTAAGCCTGTGTTATTATGAAATGCCCGTTTGGCATCAAAACCTATTCGCATTGCTATAAGTAGTTAGGAGTTGTAAACACCTATTTCAATCAAGGATTTCCGTAGAATAACTCTTTCTATCTGATTAAAATCTAATGTTCGGATAGTTACTTCTCCTATGGCAGTAAGATGGGAAATAATACCATTTGGATTAACTTCAAAATGCTCTTCCCAATTATCACTTCTGGGATTAAAGAACCTTGTAATTTCTTCCTGATCATTATACGATGCAATATCAGAACCTTTATTTTGATTGCAATGAGGACAAGCATAAGCAAGATTTATTAGAAGCGATTCTCCTCGATGTTTTATGCTACGAATATGGTCAATATGAAAGGTGGTAGCTAAAAAATACTCAGGTATTAGACAATACTCACATTTAAAATTAGCATTTTGAGCTACTTGCAAACGTAATTTTTCAGAGATACGAATCATTTCCCTAAGGCTTGAAAGGCTCTTGCTTTCGCTAAGCCAATTAACAAATCATAGGTCAAATATTTTTCTAATTCTTCCGATTCGGCAGAAGTAATTATTCCTTTCTTTTTCTTGGTAGTTAATGAAAATATACGCTTTTGAATATCACCTGAAAATTTAAAAGAAAGTATTTGCTGAGGCATAATGTCTGCCATCAACGAAGCTATTTGGTCTTGTGCTAAAACGGAAGCTGTCATAGACTTGGAGTTATATAAACACTTGAAATTTACTCAAAAATACGAGATAACGCTGATAATTTATCCATTTACGCCAGTAATTTCTTGATTTCAAAATCCAATTCCGCAACTTTATTAATTGTCATTAAATGTCCCCCGTTTTCAAATGATTGAATCCATTGGATAAATGTAGGATCATACTCAAAAAAATCTAATTCTTCAAAAACTCTCTTATCTGCACCCAGACCACTGAAAAGGTAAATCGGTTTCATTTTACATCATTTGAATCATTCAGCTATAAAATTAGTTAAATTTGTAGTGAAAGCCCTAAAAAGCCTTCAACAATTCAAATTCAGATATTATGGATGTTTCCATTTATTGAAAGAAACAGGTGAAAGTTCTTGACTAATAGGCAGTACTTTTATAAATCCACAATCCGAAATCATAAATCCGAAATACAATAATTGGAATCAATCAGCCATTATACTTTACCCAACGGTATCAGAATAGTTCACCGTCAGGTTACACATACCACTATTTCTCACATCGGGATTATGCTCGATATGGGCAGTCGGGATGAAAAACCACACCAACAAGGACTTGCCCATTTCTGGGAACACATGGCTTTTAAAGGCACTCAAAAACGTTCTTCTTTACAGATTATTAATCGTCTGGAGATTGTTGGTGGCGAATTAAATGCCTATACTACCAAAGAAAAAGTATGTTTTCATGCCTCTGTTCTCACGCCCCATTACGAGCGTGCATTAGACCTATTGGCAGACATTACATTTAATTCAATCTTCCCTGATAAACAAGTTGAACGTGAACGAGGCGTAATTTTGGAAGAAATGGCGATGTACTATGATTCGCCCGAAGATGCCATTCAAGATGATTTTGATGAAATTCTTTTTGCCAATCATCAATTAGGAAAGAATACGCTTGGTAATCAGGAAAGTGTTTCCAATTTTACTCGTCAGGATTTATTAGCCTTTATCTCTGAAAATCTTGATACCGAACGAGTTATATTTTCATCCATAGGCAATCTACCTTTCAAAAAGGTATTACAAGTAGCCGAAAAATTCTTAAAGGATATTCCTGCCAAGAAATCTAATTTAATAAGAGTACCGCCAAGTGAATATTTACCTCAAAATCAAAGCGTTACACGAGGTATTTCACAAGCCCACGTAGCCATTGGTCGCCCAGCGTACAGCCTTTCTGATAACCGCCGCCTACCATTTTTTATGTTGGTCAATCTCTTGGGGGGTTTTGGTATGAATTCTCGCTTAAACTTAGCCGTTCGTGAACGCAATGGATTGGTATATTCCATTGATGCGGGCTATACCCCATTTATTGATACGGGTTACTGGAGTATAGCGTATGGTACAGAAGCCAAACGATTAAATAAAGTCAATTCATTGGTTTTGAGAGAATTACAAAAATTAAGAGATATTCAATTGACAAAAACACAGTTGCATAATACCAAAGAACAATTGATGGGACAAATGGCGATGTCGGAAGAAGGGAATATGAGTTTTATGCTAATGATGGCAAAAAGTCTATTGGATATTAATCGGATAGATGGTTTGGAAGAGCTTTTTACGCAAATCAGAGCAGTTACTGCCCAGCAGTTACAAGATTTAGCCAATGAAATGTTTAGAGAAGAAGATTTGAGCTTCTTAACGTTTTTACCTGAGTAAATTAGTTAATGATTAATAGAAAATAGTTTTACGTGGGGAATAAAAATTTGATATGGCTATCGAGTATCAGACAATTATCTTAAAAAACTACTCTAAGAATATCATAAACAAATTTTGAGTGAACACTTATCTGTAATTTTTTTAGAACTACATTTTATGAAAACAAAAGATAGTATTATTCGTCAGAAAACCTTTGATTTTGCGATACGAGTAGTAAACCTCTACAAATATATCGTTACTGATAAGAAAGAGTATGTACTTAGCAAACAATTACTTAGGTCGGGGACATCCATTGGAGCTAACGTAAATGAAGCACTTTACGGACAATCTAAAAGAGATTTTATCAGTAAACTACATATTTCAATCAAAGAAGCATCTGAAACAAAATATTGGTTAGAATTACTGAATGCCACGGGTTATCTTGATGAAAAAGAGTACAATTCTATTGCCAATGATAATGTAGAAATCTTGAAAATTCTAACATCAATCATCAAAACTTCAAAACAAAACCTTGATAATGAAAATTGATAGAGAATAATTAATAGATAGTGGCTGTGTTTGCCATCAAAAACTATCAAATATTCTCTATTAACTATTCACTGAACGGATGCACTTATACCTTCACATACCTTTCTGTCGACAAGCTTGCCATTATTGCGACTTTCATTTTAGTACTTCTCTGAAGACTAAAAATGAAATCGTACAAGCACTTTGTGATGAGATAATACTGCAAAAAGACTATTTACAGAATAAACAGTTAGACACCATTTATTTTGGGGGTGGTACACCGTCATTATTGGAAGAACATGATTTTAATTTAATTTTTGAAACCATTTCTAAGCATTTTACCCTGAAAAAAGACGTAGAAATTACCTTAGAGGCGAATCCAGATGACTTGACAAAAGAAAAACTCCAATTATTCAAAAAATACCATATCAATCGGCTAAGTATTGGGATTCAATCTTTCCACGAACCTCATTTAAAATCACTTAATCGCATTCATACTTCGCAAGAAGCAGAAAATTGCGTAAAATTATCACAAGACATTGGCATACAGAACATTACCATTGATTTAATCTATGCCATTCCAGCCGAAAATGATGAAATCTTATACCTTGATTTAGAAAAAGCCGTTCACTTAAAGACCAATCATATCTCTGCTTATTGCCTGACGATAGAACCCCAGACGGTTTTTGGAAAATGGTTGAAACAAGGAAAAATACAAATCATTGATGACGATTTTGCGGCAACTCAATTCGATATTTTAATTACCTATTTAGCCCAGCATGGTTTTGAACAATACGAGATTTCTAATTTTGCTCGTAATCAGCAGTATTCACGCCATAATACCAGTTACTGGAAACAGGAAGAATACTTAGGAATTGGACCTTCTGCCCATAGTTTCAACCACGAGAGTAGACAATATAACATTGCTAATAACGCTCAGTACATCAAAGCCTTACAAAAAAGTATAGTCCCCGCCGAGATTGAAATCCTAAGCTCGCAAGATAAAATAAATGAATATTTACTAACGGGTTTGCGAACAAAATGGGGCTGTAACATTCAAAAAATCAATACTTTATCGAATAATACTTTTTTTTCGGCTAACCAAAAGACGCTTGATAGACAATTATCAGAAGGTTTTGTAACTCTCCAGAACGATATACTTTTACTTAGTCCGAAAGGTAAACTCTTTGCCGATAGAATTGCGAGCGATTTGTTTTTGTAGCAAGCACAAACAGTTGTAATTTTGCACACAATAACTCAATCTAATACCACTATTTGTTATGGCTAAAAATACGTTCAGAACTCCTCCTCCCGAAGAATTTCCTAAAAACGAACCAAACAAACAAAATGCTTGGCAACGTTTTATGACTTTTCGTGAACGTCAGCCAATTATTCGTACTATTTTCAATAAAATTTTTAAATATACTCTTTACGCCTTCATTACCTCTATTGTCACGATTTTCATCTTGAAATTCATTCCCGTTTGGATTACTCCTACGATGATTGACCGTAAAATTACGGCAATTGCCGAAGGACGAGATTCTGAGATTCATTCAGATTGGGAGCCTTACGAAAATATTTCCAAAGAAGCCGCCTTAGCCGTAGTGGCATCCGAAGACCAACTTTTTCCTCAGCACAACGGATTTGACTTTAAAGCCATGTGGGGAGCATTTAGACATAACCTAAAAGGCAAGCGTATCAAAGGAGCCAGTACTATTTCGCAACAGGTAGCTAAAAATGTGTTTTTGTGGCAAGGTAGAAGCTACATCCGAAAAATTTTGGAAGTCTATTTTACCTTTATGATTGAACTCATTTGGGGTAAAGAACGGATTTTGGAAGTATATCTCAATGTAGCCGAAACGGGCAAAATGACCTTTGGCGTTGAGGCGGCATCTTTGCGTTTTTACGGACACAGTGCCAACAGTTTATCCAGAAACGAAGCTGCCCGTATTGCGGCAGTATTACCCAGTCCAAACCGTTTTTCCATTGCCAATCCTTCGGGATATGTACAACGCCGCACCAATTTTATCATGCGTCAGATGCGTGGATTGGGAGGCAAGGCTTATTTGAAGTTTTGAGGATTATGACTAAATAGTAGAGCAGCAGAACAATATTGAGCCTTCAATTATTTGGAATCCCTCAATTTTATGGTAAAATTTGGAATAATTATTGATATTATTCCTTATAAAATACTCATAAAATGAAAAAACATAAAACTCAAAAGGTTTCTATAAGTAATCCTGTTACTCTGCCGAGTGATTCTACTCATGAAAAGAACTCTACCAATCAATCTACCATAACTACAGAAATATCGCATCAACCCTTTGAGTTAATTCGTTTTGACAGAAAATTAAATATCTATTTAGGGGCTTGTATTTTAGCTTTTTTGATTTTATCTCTTCTCAAGATTCATGGGTCATCAGTTGCTTCATGGAATGACATTATTCCTGAGGGTTCAACTTCTACGAAAAGCATCTTAGCAGGCACTCCTAAAAGAATTAGAATGGACGAATACGCCGTTTTAACTCCTTTTACGCTTTCACAATATAATAATAATTTTCCTGTAGCCAATCAAGCAATTGGTGGGCATAATGCTCCTTTAATTGGTTTTGTACCTGTCAATCATTTTGTTACAGCTTTCAGACCTAATTTTTGGGCATACTACTTCTTATCTCAAGAGCAAGCCTTTGCTTGGGCTTGGAATTTCAAAACATTTGGGATATTGATTGCCGTCACCCTCATGTTAATGCTCTTGACAGGAAATAATCTTTTATTATCAATCTTCGGAGGTTTTTGGCTGTTGTATTCATCAGGTACGCAGTGGTGGTATTCAACTTCTTGGCCTGACTGTATCTTCTTAGCTGCTATCCTTTTTACTTGTGCTGTTTATCTAATTTTTAGCAGAAACCTTATTTCACTCATTATCAGCACTTTACTATTTATTTTATTTAGTGTTTATTATGCTACAATTTTATACCCTCCTTATCAATTACCGTTAGCTTATTTTGTCATTTTCTTATTGGCAGGCTACATTATACATCATTTCGACAAAGACATCATATTGAATAAATTATTCATTAAACTGGGTTTGGGAATTAGTGCTTTTGTTACCTTGGGTGCCATCTTTTTTAAGTTTTATTCAGATGCCAAACCAACTGTGGAAGCCATGATGAATACGGCATACCCCGGGAAAAGAACCGACTTTGGTGGTTCTGGATTTCCTACTAATATGTTCTCGGAGTACTATCATATGTTTGTCAATTCAGACAGTTTCCCTCAAGTGTGGATAAATATTTGTGAATTATCTCACTACATAAATTTTGCCCCAGTTATTATTGGTTGTATGATTTGGTATTATGTTTCTACTCGAAAAATAAATTACCTAATATTACTCCCAAGCATTTTTATTATTTTGATTTGGATATGGATAAAAATAGGTTTTCCAGAAGGAATCGCTAAACTATCATTGATGAGCATGAGTCCTCCTAAAAGAACTCAAATCCCCTTTGGAGTAGCCAATGTTGTACTTGCCATTATATATTTGGGGCAGTTGAAATACATGAAAATCAAGGATTTAACACTTACTCAAAAGATTATTCCTATTATTCTAACCATCTTATTTTTGGGTATTACTGCCGCTACTAATGATAGTAGCTCTGGCAACTTCTTTAAAACGTCTCAATTAATTATCGGAGGTGTTATTTTTGGAATTGCTAATCTAATGCTCTTATTATCTATGAATATCAAATTCAGAGAAGTAATATTTGTAATGGCAATATCGGTTTCGTTAATTCCTAATGTTATGACTAACCCTATTGCCAAAGGGCTTGCTCCTATCATAGAACATAATATTTATCAACAGGTAAAAGCTATTGATAAGGCAGACCCACACCAAAGATGGATAGTAAATGGCAGTCAATTTTACGGATACATGGTTCAAGCTGCTGGGGTTAATGTTTTAGGTGGTGTAAAATACGTACCTGATTTTAAAACCATGAAAGTTATTGACGGCAAGTACAAACGTGACACCGTATATAATCGTTACGCCCATACTGTTTATAGTTCTTTTATTGATGGGAAAGATTCTACGGTGGTGGCTCTCAATTTTGAAGATGGATATACCATAGGAATTGATGGTTGTTCACCTCGTTTAAAAGAATTGAAAGTAAAATATATGATTTTCGACCGACAGCCGCAACCAGTAGAAGTTCGTTGTATGAAAAGAATTGCCGATTCTACTGTTCAAATTTATCAGAGAAATGACTAAACCAAGAGCAGACATATTGGTTGTCATTCCTTGTTATAACGAAGAGTCTTCCATCCAAAACTTGGTTAATGATATTCAATCTGTAAAAAAACAACATAATTTACCAATTGATATTTTGGTGGTCAATGATTGTTCAAAAGACAATACGCTCGAGATTGTAAAGTCATTAGATTGCTTGTACCTTGATTTACCTGTCAATTTAGGAATTGGAGGAGGAATGCAAAGTGGCTATAAATACGCCTACCGAAATGGATATAAATTTGCAGTACAAATGGACGGTGACGGGCAACATCCTGCAGTTGAGTTACCAAAACTATTACAAGAAGCCCTTCGGAACGATGCTGATATTGTTATTGGCTCAAGATTTCTGGAAGGGAAAGGCTTTCAATCTTCATTTGTTAGGCGTTTAGGAATCAACTATTTCAAATGGCTGAATCGTATTCTGATTGGCAAAACTATACATGATAGCACTTCTGGGTTTAGAGTTTTTAATCGTAAAACACTTGAAATTGTCAATCAATACTACCCTGATGAATACCCCGAACCAGAAGCCATCGTTTTATTTGGACTCAATAATTTGAAAATGAAAGAGGTTCCCGTAGAGATGTGCGAACGTCAGGGTGGTGTTTCATCCATTCATTCATTCCGAGCTGTTTATTATATGTTCAAAGTTACGCTCGGAATTATCTTTGTATATATCAGACTCAAAGGAAAATATGGAAAATGTAGTCCCATTCAAAATTCAGATACTTAGCATCATCGGAACGTTGGTGTTCATGTATTTCATTATTAGACAAATCATTAGAGGTAAACTCCGTGAAGAGTATTCTATTGTGTGGTTTGCTTGCACGATTATCTTTCTGATTTTTTCTTTTTGGCGAAAAGGATTAGAACAAATATCAGCGGCATTAGGGGTTTTCTATCCCCCATCATTATTATTTTTAATTGCTATTGGAGCTATTTTTATTTTTTTAGTCCATCTCTCAATCGTCAATTCCAAATTGCAGAGTCAGATAAAGGATCTCTCACATGAAGTAGCTTTTCTAAAAGCTAACAAAACTAAAACCACGCTGGAACAATCCTCATGAGCAAAATTCATTTTATTAACCAATATATCTATCCAGATGGTTCACCAGTATGTTTGATTTCAGAACAGGTGGCTGAATATCTTTTTACTAAGCAAAATTCAGATGTTGTAATGGTTGGCGGAGCAGGAGAATATCGCCCATCAATTCGAAACCAACCCCAACTTCCACTAATCAATTTACAAACACTTAGTTTTAAAAGAGAAACCAAGATTGATATTTTGAAAGAATATTGGGCAGTGTATGGAGCTTTCAAAAAGTATGTGAAAGAAAATGTGCAAGAAGGAGATACCTTAGTGGTTACCAGCTCACCCTTTTTGAATGTGTTGTTACGAAATTTAGTGGCTAAAAAAAAGGTAAGAACCATTTTTTGGCTTTTTGATTATTTTCCAGCTTCGCTAAAATCAATGAACATTCCATTCCTATACAACATCATAAAATTTTGGTGGGATGGAGAATTAAGGAAGTATGACTCAGTGATTAAAATATCGTCTAATTTAGGATATTTTGAAAAGAATTCGGTTGTACATCGACAATGGAATATGATTGATATTCAGCCAAACAGTTCTATAATTCCAGAACGTAAAGCCCTTTATACGGGTAATTTAGGAATTGCCCATGATGTGGCTTCTTTAGTAAGAGAATGTGAGAAACTTAGGGATGAAGGTTATGAAATAAATATTCATGCCGACGGCCCTGGCCTGGAAAAATTACCTGATTGGTTGAAACAAAAATCAAGAGGTATTTTTAAAAATGCCGAAGACTTGAAAAGAGCCTTGCATGAACATGAAATTCATCTCATTACGGGTACACCGGGGACAGATGAACTAAGTTTCCCTTCAAAGATTTGGAATAGTATTGCAGCAGGTAAAAAAGTCATAGCTACTGGATTTTATGGCAAAATGATAGACGAATTAGCCGTGAGTCTTGATGCAGATTATAAAAAACATTTACCTGATTGTGCATCATATATTTTAGCCCAATCTAAAATTTTAAAATGACGATAAAAAGATTGATAATTAGTGCTTTAAATAGAGTAAAACTTTATAACAAAGCACAAAGATTTGTTTTACGTATTATCCAAAATAAACCAGCCTACAAACAAGAGGCGGATAAATTTTATGGACACACCAACTGAGCTAATGAATAAAATGATAAGTTTTCTGAACAATGATTTTTGGGGATATATTTATGTATCTTTTGAATAAAGCTGATGCAATTCTTACTAAAAAGCCTCAAATAATCAAATTTGAGGCTTTTTAATATCCATTCTATGGAAAGTATATCTCTATGTGGTACATCAATCCACCTCAATCAAGCCATATCTATCAATCACTTTCATTACTCTATCGGCGTAGTACTTTCCACCTTTGTGCGTGTAGCCTCTTTCACCTACCGAATAAATGAAGGTGTATGCAGCTGAATACTTATCTACCCCAGCAGCGATTTGCCCACGATAAAACTTAGCAATATCACTGTAATCTCGTTTCCAAGCTCCAGTTTTGTGAAGGAAGACTTCTTCTACCAAAAATTCTATGCACTCACGGCGAGAATTGAAACGACGATACCAATTATCTGGGCGACGGCTTTCGTCGTAAATAATCTGTCCATCATCTGATTTTTTCAGAATGGGTACTTTGCCTTCGTATTCGTCGGGTTGTCCTTTCAACTGATAGGCATTTGATTCGTTGCCCCACCACTGCTTTATACCGAAGAAATTATTGGCATAAACGGCATTTCTACTGTATCCATAGCCACTTTCCATAGCAGCCATTGCCATCACTACACTGGCAGGAATCTGATATTTTTGTCCTAACTCAACGGCAATGGGTTTAATATCCTCTAAAAATGCCCGTGCTTCATCTTGAGTGGGGTGTCCAATAGCTGTACCGTACACATTCTGATTTTTACCTAAGAAGGGGTCTTCAGCGGGAGTTGGATTAAATCGTAAATTAGTAACGGGAAGTGGATTGTCTGGTTTGGTAAAAATGGGAGTTTCGCTGGTAGAAGCTGATGATGTACTTGGTGGATTTTGAATAATTACTACGTTGCCCAACGATTTACCCGTAATAGAAATCTCTCCGTAAGCGATGCTTACTGTATCATTGGTAGGAGATATTCCGACGAATCTTAGTTTTTTTACACTCGGAAAACCAAAAGCAAAACTTAATTCTGCTTTATTCTGATTGGTTTTGATAGTTCCTAAACTTCCCTTATCCGAAAAAATTTTGATGCGTTGAACATTATCACCAGCCGTAAAAATAAACCTAACCTCTTCACCAACAGTGGCAGTGGGAACGTATTCTACACTAAGTCCAATTTTTTTTAATTTTTGGTATGAAAAAGCAAGAAGAACAATCGTCAGTAAGCATAAAGCACCGATGAGTCCGCCACGAAGCATAGTTTTTTCCGTTTGCATAAAAGTTTATTAAATCCTTAGCTCATATAACTCTTAATGGCGGATATTGAGTTAATATGCTAAAATTCAACAAAAACCATGCCGTAGGTCATAGGTTTAGTGAGAGGTTTCTATTTTAGAGAAGTTCATCTTTGGGAATCCAATAAACCGTTTTAAAATTTTTTATCTTATCATTTTCAACAACAACCCCTTCACTTTCAAGGAGTTCTTGCATTCTGTTTCCCCCAAAGAATAACTTTCCTGTGAGTACCCCTGCATGATTTACCACCCTATGAGCGGGTACAGTGGGATCTCCGTGACTGGCATTCATTGCCCAACCCACGAATCTGGCTCCGCCTTTCGAGCCAAGATATTCAGCAATTGCTCCGTAAGAAGTGACCCTTCCTTCAGGAATGAGACGCACTACCTGATATATGTCTTCAAAAGAATTTTTCATTTTGCAAAATAAATTACTTTTCAACCGTTTCAAACAAAAAGGTAGAATATCCTAAAAGGTTATCCTACCTGCCTAAACAAACATTAACTTATTGACTCGAAGTACTTATTGCTTTTCGGATAAGAAAGTTTTTGAATAATTAACTTTCAAATTTTCTAAGCGTTGTACGTGTGTTTTCAAGCGGTTTTTAAAATTATCAAAGTTTTTCGAGCTTTTCGGAGACCAAGCAGTTTCCGCTACTGCACAGGCTCTTGGATAAGCCATGTACTCAACACTTGCCGATGTTGGTAAATATTCAGTCCAAACGTTAGCTTGAATACCAATAATCTTTTTCTGTTGCTCTTCTGTCAATTCCTTGGGAGCAGGTTCGTAACCATACACTTTTTCAATGGGCAAAAAACCTCCAATAGCTAATGGTTCTGTTTTGGGGTCGCCTTGATAATAATCTAAATATACATAAGTAGTAGGAGTCATAATGACATCATGATTTTGCTTTGCCGCCGCAATTCCACCTGTTTCTCCCCTCCACGACATCACGGTGGCATTTGGAGATAAACCTCCTTCCAAAATCTCATCCCAACCAATCATTTTTCTACCTTTTGACGTGATAAATTTATCAATTCTTCTGATAAAATAACTTTGTAATTCATGCTCATCTTTCAAGCCTTCTTTCTTCATTAAATCCTGACAAAAGCGACTTGTTTTCCATTGGTCTTTCGGACATTCATCTCCGCCAATGTGAATATACTGACTTGGGAACAGGTCAATTACCTCCGTCAAGACATTCTCTAAAAAAGTGAATGTTTCTTCACGTGGACAGAATACATCATTAGAAACACCCCAAGTGGTATGAACTTGATAAATTTTATCTTGGTTGCACCCAAATTCTGGGTATGCCGCCAAAGCTGCTTGAGCATGACCTGGCATTTCAATTTCAGGAACAATCGTTACAAACTTCTTTGTTGCATAAGCAATTACCTCTTTCACCTCTTCTTGAGTGTAGAAATCACCGTATGGTTTTCCATCGTATTTCCCGCTACCATATTTACCGACCAATGTTTCTTTACGGATAGAACCTATTTCGGTCAATTTCGGATACTTTTTAATTTCAATTCTCCAACCTTGGTCTTCGGTTAAATGCCAGTGGAATGTATTGAATTTGTGAAGAGCAATTAAATCAATATATTTTTTAATGAACGGCACTGGAGAAAAATGACGACCAACATCCAAATGCAATCCACGATAAGAATATCTTGGTGCATCCTCAATTTTACAACAGGGAATAGTCCATTTTATACCTTCTACCTTTCCTTCTTTGAATACGTCTGTTGGCAATAATTGTAATAAAGTCTGTACACCATAAAATGCACCCTTGGCGGTTTTTGCCGATATAAGCACTTGCTTAGGAGAAACATCTAATTTGTACCCCTCATCCGCAATAGTTTCATCTTGCATGAACTGTATTGAACCTTTCACTATTTTCTTTGAACCTACTACTACTTTCTTATTCCAGCCATTCACGGTATTAAGTTGCGTATTCAATAACTCTGCAACGTCTATCCAAGCTGGATTGCCTACAATTGTCGTTTTATCGTTTACCGTAAAAGAGCCTATCTGAGCTTCCAACTTCTGCGGAATAGGAATAATATTATATTCATTTTGGGCAATAACACCGAATGAAATACTCAAAATAGAAAAAATGAGGAATAGTCTTTTCATTAGAAATAGTTTTGAAAATTTTGATGTTGCATTATATCATCCAAAAGTAGGCAAAATAATATAAATAACAAGTTTGTTTACAAATTTTCAATAGATAAAAATTACGTATTCGGAAATATATTTCCGAATACGTAATTTATTTCCGATATTTTATCCTCAATTACCTAATAAATAATGAATAACCATACATTATCTTTGTGAGATGAAACGCATTACCACAATTCTCGAAACAAAATATCCTGCTATCATTTGGACTATTATCATATTTATCATGTGTACCATCCCGAGTGAACATATTCCTCAAAATAACGATAAAATGAGTCATTTTATCGCTTTTGCGGGTTTCAGTTTTTTCTGGCTATTCCAGCAATATAAAACTTGGCTGATTATACTTGGGGCTGCTATTTATGGACTTGCTATCGAATTTTGGCAAGCTGTTTTGCCAATTTCTTTCCATCGGGGTTTCGATTGGTACGATGCCCTTGCGGATGCCATTGGTGGAGTGATAGGCTATTTTATCTATCTGATTTTGAACACCTTATTAAAAAACAAAGAAGATGTATAAAAAAAAACACTTTTTTCCATCATCTGACTAAGGGTAAGATACCCTTTTTTTGTCTGTACTCATAATTTAAACAATTCTTATAAAAAATTGAATATAAAACATATATCCACCTCCTATGCACGGAATTGTTAGCCCCAAATTATATGCCTGAAAATGTATCTTTTGAATCAGATTTTGAGTCTGAAAAAAATAATCATTACAAGTTCCCAGTAAAAGGAGTAGAAGTAGATGATGAGTTTTTTATTAAGCAGGCTTTTAAAGAAAGCCCTCATAAAGGGTTTGAATTACTATATAATCGATACTACAAACCTTTGTGTAGCCATGCTGTAAGGTTTGTATATTCAAAAGATATTGCTGAAGACATAATCGCTGAGATTTTCTATAACATCTGGAAGAATCAGGTTTTTCTATACATCAATATATCTTTTCGTTCTTATTTGTTTACGGCTGTTCGTAATCGTTGTTTTTTGTATTTACAACAAGAATATGGTAAAACCTCTACACTTGAAAATCCCAATATGCAATGGTCAGAAACCAGTATTTCACCCGACCAGATGCTTTTTTATGATGATTTGCAGAAACAGATAGAGCAAGCCATTGACCAGCTACCTCCACAGTGTCAGAAAATCTTCTTAATGAATCGTTTTGAAGGGAAAAAATATAAAGAAATAGCCGATGAATTACAAGTTGCCCTCAAAACGGTAGAAGCTCATATTAATAAAGCCCTTACACATTTACGAGACGTTGTTTTAAAAAACCCATCCTTATTTGGATGGTTGGCATTTATCATAACTTTATACAACCTCTAAATCCTACCTAATTTGTACAATATGACTGCTTTGAATAAACATATTTTATTTGAACATTTTGCAGGGCGAACGTCTCCCTTGCAAAAAAAGATGATTGCAGAATGGCTACAAACCACTGACAATCAAGAACTTTATTACAAATGGCTGGAAGAATACGAAAATTGTTTTCCTCAGGTGATTACCGATAAAGGGGTAGCTAAAAATTCTTTTTTTGAAAAAATAAGACAGGTAGATTTCCAACAAGATGTTTCTGCAGAAATAGAGGAAAAGCCCTTACATAAGTTTAAAATCAATTGGTTTAGATGGGGCATTGCCGCCATGATGTCCCTAACTTTCACCTCGGCATTATATCTAAAAAAAGAGCAGCTTATTTATAAAAACTATCAAACAGCATACGGAGAGACACAAACGATTCAATTACCTGATGGTAGTGTAGTAACGCTAAATGCTAATTCAACTCTCAGAGCATTAAGATTTGGCTTTGAAGATGCACCTATCCGAGAAGTTTATTTAGAGGGCGAAGCAGAGTTTTTAGTAAAACATAAAGCTAATAACCAACGATTTATAGTGAGAACGTCTCAGAAATTAGAAGTAGAAGTGTTAGGAACGGAATTTAGTGTATTTGCTCGGCAGCGAGGTTCAAAGGTAGTTTTGACGAAAGGAAAGGTTAAAGTAAACTACGTTACTGACCGCCAAAAACACACCATTATGATGAAACCGGGAGAATTGATTGCTTTAGACAGAAAAGGCACGGCAGAGTTGAAAGAAGTAAAAAATATCAAAGTTTATACCGCTTGGAAGTCGCACCGATTTATTTTTGATGATACCTCTCTGCAAGAAATTATCTTACAAATCGAGGAAAACTTTGGGGTACGTATTGAAATCAACGATTTATCCTTAGCTAATAGAAGAGTTACAGGCACATTCATTGCTGAACAAGCTGACGACCTACTGGCAATTTTGCAAGAATTACTATCGCTACAATATGAAAAAAATACGAATGGAACAATCGTCTTATCACAGATACCTGAATAATCAATCATCTTTGCACAATTAAAGCACCCAAACTAAGAAAATTCATATTTATTATACAAAAAACCAAAACAAACTTTCATTTCAAAACACGACATCCATTAACCAATTCTTTTATTTTATGAAAAAACGATTATTAAAAATTAGCGTGGTAGGGGGAATAATAGCAACATTTTGCTATTCACCCAGCCCGCTTGCTGCTCAGGCTTTTGCCTATGCACAGAATAAGCCTAAAATAGAGCGAGTACAAACAGAAGCATCTCAAATAAAACTAAGAGATGCGATTCTTGCCTTGAAAAATCAATTCAACGTTGATATTCTTTTTGAAGAAAAAACGGTAACTGGTATTTCTGTGTCGCAAGAGAGTATCAAATCGGGAAAAAACTTAGAAAAATCATTAGAAAGTTTATTAATCCCTAACGGTCTCACTTTCAAAAAGGTACGCAAAAATACTTACTTGATTATGAGCAAAAAGGTAGAGATGAACGCTCCTTCGAAAGCTGTTACCTCCGAGAACAATCAACCGCTTAGTAATCCACAAAACGATACGAAAGAAACAACAAACTCAGCTACTGCGAATGCAGAACAAACGGTTTCTGGTAAAATTCAAGACGATAAAGGGAATCCACTTCCCGGAGCTTCAGTTGTATTAAAAGGGACTACAAGAGGAGTAAATACCAATACCAAAGGAGAGTTTACAATTAATGTACCAAGCTCACAGTCCGTTTTGGTAATTTCGTTTATTGGGTTCAATTCTCAAGAAGTTTTGGTAGGCAATAGAACCAATATCAACATTGTACTCACCGAAGATTTAAAAACGCTCAGTGAAGTTGTAGTGGTGGGTTATGGAACACAAACCAAAAGAGACCTTACGGGTTCGGTAGATTTAGTTACTTCCAAAGACTTCAACAAAGGTTCTATCGTTTCGGCAGACCAACTGCTACAAGGTAAAGCTCCCGGTGTAAGAATTACCAACAATGGTGGGCAGCCAGATTCTGAACCTAATATTCGTATCCGTGGAGGGGCTTCGCTTACAGCAAATAATAATCCACTGATTGTAATTGATGGTGTACCCATTGATAATTCTAACCCTGCGGGTGTTAAAAATCCTTTGTCATTAATTAACCCAAATGATATTGAGTCTTTTTCAATCTTGAAAGATGCTTCAGCAACGGCAATTTATGGTTCAAGAGCTTCTAATGGGGTTATTATCATTACTACTAAAAAAGGTTCTTCAGGGAAACCACAATATACTTATTCAGGCAATGTGGCGATTGGGCAAGTACCTACTACTGTAAAGGTAATGGATGGGAACACATTCTCGAAGTTTATTCAAGAGTACGCTCCCAATTATTCTTATTTGTTAGGAGTTGGTGGCGACCCAACCAAACCAACCGTACCGGGAACCATCAGTAATACCAATTGGCAAGACCAAATTTTTAGAACTTCCATCACAACAGACCAAAATTTGAGTGCCAGAGCCAATCTTTTTAAAACCGTTCCATCACGTTTTTCATTTGGTTTCACACGGGCAGAAGGTTTGGTAAAAACCAGTGATTTAGAACGTTTTACAGGTTCTGTTAAATTAACACCAACGTTGATGGATAAGCATTTGAAAATTGACATCAACGCCAAAGGGTTGATGTCGAATAAAAACGCTATTGATGAAGGCGGTGCCATTGGTGGTGCTTTGTCTATGGACCCCACAAAACCTATTTATTCGAGTGAATTAGGAAATAGATTTGGCGGTTATTATCAGAATTATTTCTTGGACGGAAACTTTTACAGAAAATTAGGCTCAGATAATCCATTAGCTATTTTACAGCAGAGAACTCGCCCTGAAAAAGTAAACAAATTGTTAGGAAACGTTGAATTCGACTATAAATTTCATTTTCTACCTGAGCTTAGAGCCGTGTTGAATTTGGGTTTAGAAACATCAAAATCAACCATTTCAGAAGTTTACTTGGGTAATGCTATTCAAACGTATCAGCGTAATCAAACTGCTGATTTGAATAAGGATAACAATTTTGTCTTTAATCCGGGTCAAAATTACCGTGAAGAACAAAGTATCTCAAACCGTTTGCTTGATTTTTATTTGGTTTATAATAAAAAATTCAGTGAAGTTGTCACCAATTTCACCGCTCAAGGAGGTTATTCTTACCAAAACTTCAATAATGATGGAACGAAATTCAACTACCGATATAATCCTGTAACGGGTATTCGTGAATCTCTTAATAATGTTCGGTACGTTAATATCTTAAATCTTCAGTCATTTTTCGGGAGAAGTAATGTGGATTTGTACAATAGATATTTATTTACTTTTACCGTCAGAGCGGATGCTTCTTCGTTATTCCCAGAAGGAAAACGTTGGGGGATTTTCCCAGCGGTGGGTTTTGCTTGGAAACTTAAAGATGAGTCATTCTTGAAAGATTCTAAATCTATTTCTGATTTGAAACTTCGCTTAGGTTGGGGGGTTACAGGTCAGCAAGACATCACAGGAAGTGCGGGATATTATCCATACCGACAACTCTTCATCAACGGACAAAATACCAGTCAATATACTTTTGGCAATCAGAGCCTTGTTACCTATTCTGCTTTAGCCAACAATCCTAATTTAACGTGGGAAAAAACTACTACACTAAATGCTGGAATTGATTTTGAATTGGTTAGAAAAGGTTTTATCAGCGGTTCATTAGATATTTATAACCGTACTTCAACCGATTTATTGTTGAATGCACCGCAAGCTCCCGGACAAAACTTGACTAACTTATTTGTAACCAATGCTGGAGAATTAGAAAATAAAGGGGCAGAATTGAATCTACAAGTAGTACCCATTTCAACTAATAATTTCGACTGGACCATTAACGGAAATATTGCCTACAACATCGCTCAAATCAAAAACTTGAAGTCTGTTACTACAGTTCAAGCTGACGAATCAGGTATTCCTACGGGAACGGGCGTAAAAATTGGCTACCATACCGTCGGTGAACAGCCATATTCTGCTTGGGTATTTCAACAAGTCTATGATGCCAAAGGAAATCCAGTGCCAGAAGTTTTCGTGGATAAAAATAATGATGACGTAATTGATAATAAAGACCGTTATTACAAAGCCATGAGACCTAACTGGACGTATGGTTTCTCAACGGGCTTTACCTATAAAAATTTAGATTTTACTACTTCTTTCAGAGGTCAAATTGGTGGATATGTTTATAATGGTTTGAAAGTAGCAGCAGGTTATCGAGAAAGAACTTATCTGAATCAAGGAACTTTCTTGAACAATACCCTTGATTTTTATAGTGGAGCTGCCAACCCTGTTTTTGAGCGAATTCAAGGTAATCAAGCCTTTTCTGATTATTATTTAGAAGATGCTTCATTCCTTAGATGTGATAATGCAACAATTGGTTATAAGTTCACGAATGCTTTTGGTACAAATACTAATTTAAGGGTTTATGCTTCAGCAAATAATTTATTTTTGGTAACAAGATATAAAGGACAAGACCCCGAAAATTTTAATGCCATCGATAATAACTTTTACCCAAGACCAAGAGTTTATACATTCGGTTTAAACTTTGATTTTTAAATATTTAGCCCTTGGGTTTCAGCGGAACGCCATGCTGTCATTGAGGTTGATAGGAAATCAAAGCTGAAATCTAAGTATCTCAATTTTACGAATTTAGTTTTGAATGTTTATTTAACATAGATACAAAATGAAAACAATATATAATAAAACTATCTGGACGGTTCTGGTGTCAATTTCACTTCTGACAACTTCTTGTTTGAGTGAATTGAACGTACAACCCGTTGTAGAAAATACTTTTGAAAACCTAATTGCGAAAGACCCAAACGCTGCCAAAGGAATTTTGGCAAAAATGTATGCCAGTTTCACTTTGGCAGGTAACGAAGGGCCCGGTTCAAGTGATTTGAAAGGAGACGATGCAGGTGAGTCACCGTTTCTCAGAGGAATCTTCAACCTGCAAGAATTAACAACCGACATGGCTAAAAACCGTTGGGGTGATGACGGCTTAGACCAATTAACCACCAATACCAAGTGGGACGAAAACAATAAGTTTTTTAGATATACCTACAACCGTATTTACTTCACGGTGGCTCAGTGTAATAACTTTCTGAATGTACTAAATACGGCAAATGTACCCGATAAAAATGCTTTTGTGGCGGAAACCAAATTTTTGCGTGCTTTAGCCTATTTTTATCTCATTGATTTTTATGGTAAAGGTGCATTAGTAACCGAAGCCGATTTTGGCAGCCCCGAAACTAAATCAGAAGCTACTCGTAAGGAGATTTTTGATTTTCTGGTAGCAGATTTGAAAAGTATCGAAGAGCAAATTCCGTTGAAAAACGAATATGGTAGAGCCAACCGTTCGGCAGTAAGAATGTTGATAGCCAAGCTGTATCTAAATTCAGAAGTTTATACAGGTCAGAAGGCTTACGAAGAGGCTCTAACTTACATAAAAAAAATAATTGATGAAGGAGGTTATACACTGGCAGATAAATATTTGAGTGTATTCTCAGGAGATAATAATACTTCAACTGAAATTATTTTTCCATTAGTTTGTGATGCCCAAACCAGCCAAAGCTATGGTAATACGACCTATATCACCAATGGTAGTGCCAGTTCTGAAACCATGACTTTAAGTGAGTTCGGATTGCAAGATGGATGGGGCGGACACCGAACCACCAAAGGACTATACGGCTTATTTGGAAATTTATCTACCTCTACTGACCAAAGGGCTAAGTTATTTTTTACCAGAGGACATAGTTTTGAAATGGAGGATTATAAAAAATGGACAGATGGTTATCCTTCTACCAAATTCAGAAACGCTAATTTCAATGGAACATCTGTTGTAGCTACTTTCTCTAATGTTGATTTTCCACTCTTCAGAATTTCAGATGTTTACTTGATGTACGCCGAGGCTGTTTTGAGAGGGGCAACGGGGGGAACAATTGCTCAGGCTCTGACTTATGTCAATAATATCAGAACGAAGCGTTCGACAAATCCTATCACCACTGCTGAATTGACCCTAAATTTTATCTTGGATGAAAGAGGACGAGAACTTTCTTTTGAAGGACATCGTAGAACAGATTTAATCCGTTTTGGAAAATTCACGGGGAACTCTTATGTGTGGCCTTGGAAAGGTGGAACTGCCGCAGGTACATCTATTCCGGATACTTACAAAGTATTCCCAATTCCTTTGACAGCCCTACAAGCAAACCCGAAATTAACCCAAAATGCTGGGTATTAAGCAGGGGTTGAGTGTTTGTACATGAGGAACTGTTGAAACGATATAAAATTAAAAGAGAATAGATAAACAACTGAAAATCAACTATTTTTATACTTTTTTACTTTAATTTTAAATCGTTTAAGTGTAAGACCTGATTAATAAATTTATTAAAATAAGAACGTCGTTTAAATATTCACGACGATTAAATAATATAAATTATGACAACAATAAACAACTTTTTAAAGCTCTATCAGTTTACTCAGACCAGACTGTGGGCTTTATTAATGGCTATTTTCTTAGTAGCCTGCCAAAAAGAGGAAGAAAAAGTAATCCTGAATTCATCTGCCACTCCTACCATTACGGTATCAAGTCCTACGGTAGTTTTATCAAAAGAAAAGCCAACTGAATCTGCCCTGACGGTTTCGTGGGTAGAGCCAAACTATGGATTTGCTTCGGCTCCTACTTACAATTTATTGATTGATAAAAAAGGAGGTGATTTCACCAAAGCAGTGAGTATAGTGGCTGGTAAGGAACTAAAAAAGATATTTACCAATCTTGAATTGAATACCATACTACTTAGTTTAGGTTTAGCCCCTGAAAGTGCCAGTGATGTAGATATAAAAGTAGTATCTGTTTTAGCCAGTAAAACCACCAGTAGTTCGGCTGTTTTTACCTTAAAAGCCACACCATTCTCGACTAAACTTGACCTCAGTACGACATGGGGAGTAGTAGGAAGTGCTGCCAATAACTGGGGAGCAACGCCTGATTTACCATTCTACAAAACATCCATCGCCAATGAATTGGTTGCTTATGTTACTTTGATTGACGGCGAAATCAAATTCCGTCAGAACAATGATTGGACTGTGAACTTGGGGTCTAACAAGGGTTCAACAAGCGTAACCGCCCCCAATGGCGATAACATTCCTGTGAAAGCAGGTTCATACAAAATTTCTTTGAACCCCGTAGCCAATACCTATAAGATTGAGAAATATTCGTGGGGAGTGGTGGGAAGTGCCGCCAACGATTGGGGAGCAACCCCAGATTTGCCCTTAGTATATGACCCAACAGTGGATTATTGGAGAGGCGTAGTGACCTTGAAAGACGGAGAGATAAAAATCAGAGCCAACAATGATTGGGGAACTAACTTTGGAGGTTCAAATGGCAAATTAGTAGCTGGTGGAGATAATATCGCAGTGAAAAAAGGAACTTATTTAATCACGGCTGATTTCAAAAATTTAAAATATACCATTACGCCTTATGCACCGTGGGGTATTGTAGGAGCTGCTACCAAAACAGGATGGGGAACATTACCAGACCAAAAATTTAGCTATGATTTATCTACCGAAACGTGGGTACTGAAAGGAGTGGTACTAACGGCTGACCAATTCAAATTCCGTTTGAATGATGATTGGGGAACTAATTATGGAACAACGGCATCATCAGCTCAGACCATCGGAACATCAGGAGGATTGAAAGCTAATGGTGAAAACTTTATTGCTGTTGCTGGAACTTACAATTTTGAGTTGGATTTAAAAGACCCTGCTAAACCAACTTACAAAGCAACAAAAGTAAAATAGCTCATAATAAAATGGTTAATCATAAAACTGCATGACATTTGTTATGCAGTTTTTTTTGAAGTTTTTCAGAAAAACTCTATTTGCTCATGAAAAAAATCCTCCCTTTCTTTCTTCATATTCTGCTTATTTTTTCAACTAAGGCACAAAAAACACCAAACATCGGGGCTGGAAGAATTATCAGAATAGAAAACTTTAAGTCGAAATACGTTACACCCAGAAACATAGACATCTGGCTACCAGACAACTATACCATCAAAAAAAGGTACTCTGTATTATATATGCACGATGGTCAAATGCTTTTTGACTCTACCAATAACTGGAATAAACAAGAGTGGGGGGTTGATGAGACCATCTCTAAATTGATAAAAGAAAAGAAAATTAAAGATTGTATTGTAGTAGGCATTTGGAATATTCCCACAGAACGTTTTGCAGATTATTTCCCAGAAAAAATAATTAAACATATTCCAGAACCTACTCGTACTGAAATTCTCACAAAACAACTTCGCAAAGAATCCAGTGCTGATAAATATCTACAATTTATAGTATCGGAGCTCAAACCATACGTTGATAAAAACTATACCACCAAGTCTGATGCAAAATATACCTACATTATGGGCAGTAGTATGGGAGGGCTTATCTCTGCCTATGCTCTTTGTGAATATCCTACTATTTTTGGTGGAGCTGCTTGTTTATCAACACATTCTCCATTAGTGGCGTTTGAACTAATAAATGATAAAATTGATAAAGACGTTGCCAGTAAATTCAGAGACTATTTATCCCTTCACTTACCCAAAGCCAATACCAAAAAAATTTATTTTGATTATGGCACTGCCACTTTAGATTCATTGTATGAACCGTATCAGAAAAAAATTGATGCTATTATGAAAGCAAGAGGGTTTGATAAAAAACACTGGATAACGCTTAAATTTCAAGGAGAAAATCATAGTGAAAAATCATGGCAAAAACGCCTAAATATCCCCCTTGAATTCTTAATAAAAGAATAAATATAGCTCCATAAAATTATTGATAGATAAAGATTGGTAAGTGTCATCTTTCAAGTTTTCAAAACTAAGTGATTCTTGATTGGCTAACATCAAAACCTAAATAGCTACTAAACAACATTATAAACTCAAAAATCATGAAAAATGCAATCATAAAAGCTACCGTAGCTGTGTTGTTTATATTAATCCATAACCCTGTTTCCTGCCAGCACATTGAACCCCTTAACTGGTGGGTTGGTATGAAAAACCCCTCTTTACAACTAATGGTTCATCAGGAAGGTATCGGAGAAACAGAACCTTCTATTGATTATCAAGGAGTACGTATCAAGAAAGTAAATAAAGCAGATAGTAAAAATTATTTATTCATCGACTTGGAAATAGCCGCAAATACCAAGGTAGGTACATTTAAAATCTCTTTCAAAAAAGACGGTAAAATGATACATAATTTTCAATATAGTTTATTACCAAGAAAACAAGAATCACCCCAATTCAAAGGGTTTAACAGTGCCGATGTCATTTACTTAATTGTTCCTGACCGCTTTGCAAACGGTAACTATAACAATGATGTAGTAGCAGGAATGTTAGAGAATAAAATTGACCGCAAATTTGAAGGAGCAAGACATGGAGGAGACATTAGAGGTATTATCAACAACCTCGATTACATCGCAGCAATGGGTTATACTGCTATTTGGATGACTCCAATCTTGGAAAATAATATGAAGTCCTACTCGTATCATGGGTATTCAATCACGAATCATTATAAGGTGGACCCACGGTACGGAACGCTTGATGAGTATGTGGAATTAGCCACCAAAGCTAAGCAGAAAGGAATAAAATTAATTTATGATGAAGTCTTGAATCATATTGGGTCTAATTATTGGTGGATGAATGATTTACCGTTTAAAAATTGGCTCAACTATCCAGAGTCTTATCAACCTACTAATCACCGAAGAACGGTCAATCAAGACCGATATGCCTCTGAATTCGATAAAGGATTAATGGCAAAAGGTTGGTTTGATAAAACCATGCCCGATATGAATGGTCAAAATCTTTTCATGGAAAATTATTTAATCCAAAACTCTATTTGGTGGACAGAAACTTTACAATTAGGTGGTATCCGACAAGATACTTATGGGTATTCTGATAAAAATATGTTAAAAAAATGGAGTTGTAGATTAATGGATGAGTACCCTAACTTTAATATCGTAGGGGAAGAGTGGAGTATAAATCCCCTGATTACGTCTTACTGGCAAAGAGGTAAAAAAAACGTAGATAATTATGATGGTTGTTTACCCAGCATTATGGATTTTCCGTTGCAATCGGCTTTGGTGGAGGCTCTTAATGAAAAAGATGCTACCAAAGGTCTGACTAATTTATATGAGGCCTTAGCCAATGATTTTGTCTATGCTGACCCTCAAAAAATTTTAGTAATGGGTGATAATCACGATATGGATAGAATTTTCACTCAACTAAATGAAGATATTGACCTAACTAAAATGGCTCTAACGTATCTGCTGACTACCCGTGGCATTCCTCAGATATATTACGGAACAGAAATACTTATGGAAAATACAGGACATCATAAAAACGACGGACTCATACGGTCTGACTTCCCTGGTGGATGGCAAGAAGACCTCACGAATGGTTTTACAGGTCAAGGATTGAGCAATGATAAAAAACAAATGCAGAGCTATTTGAAACAATTACTGAACTGGCGGAAACAAAATCCAGTGATTGCCACGGGAAAACTTTTACATTTTGCACCTAATAATGGTACATATGTATATTTTAGATACAATTCTACCAAAACCGTAATGATAGTAATGAATAAAAATACTACTGCTACTATTTTAGAACCAAGTCGATTTAGCGAAATTCTAAAAAGTAAAATAATAGCTAAAAATATATTTACGAATGAACAATTAGATTTAAAAAAAGGAATTGATATTGCACCAAAATCTACGTTAGTTTTTGAAATCGAATAGGAACATACTGACCAAAAGCAAATAAGTAAGGTGTTTAAAATCAAGACCTTACTTATTTATTTTTTGCACTGTGTCAGTGTATTCAAAAGAATTAATCAAACATCTAAGAACTCCTTCGGTGATTTACCCGTAAATTTTTTGAATGAACGATTGAAGGTAGCTTTCGAGTTAAATCCACAGTCGAAAGCTACTCCCAAAAGGGTAATATTTCTATTTTCAGGCAATTGGATTCTTTCCTGAAATTCTCTTACTCGATACTCATTAACAAAGTCATTGAAGTTTTTTCCAAAAGCATTATTTATCACCCCTGAAAGAATTGAAATATTAGTTTTCAGGCGGTTAGCAATATCTGAAAGGTTTAATTCTGGCTGTAGATACAGCTTCTCATCTTGCATTAGCTTTAGTATTTTTGATTTCCAAGTCTCTAATTCTGACTCATTGAATTTTTCTTTTTGAGTGGCATCGGGTTTAAATTCCTCTTCCTTGAAAACTAACCCTCTTTTGGGTTGTACTTGTGCATAACCTGTGATGGAAACGTAATAAATCAATACGACCCCAACAACATTATCCCACCAATCTTGTTTAAAGTCAAGCTGATAAACACTAATAATAATCATTTTCAACAGATAGACCACAAACATGATAATCAAGACAATCAAGAAATTACGAAACCATTTAAAACTAACTGTTTCAGTATCAGAAAATTGAGTCTTAGTCCATTCACGATATTGACGGTATAAATTCAAACACTTATAGATAAAAAAAGTATTTAACCCAATTTCAGTAAAAAATTCAATTTGGGGAATATAAAATGGCCCATGAAAGTTTTTTTCAACGGTTTTTATAAAATCCTGACCCATTGAAAAAACAGTTACGTGATAAACCGTATTAATAATAAAAGGCAAAAAATAGACAATATCTCCTTTTGAAAACCTAAAGTCTTTATCAACCTGACTTTTAAAATAAAAATAACAAAGCGGTGCAAAAGCCATTCCGAACGTTCGGGGAAAGAAATTAAGTTCCTTCCAGAGGATTTCAATCCCCGAAAAACCCAACATATATTCCCAGATATTAAATGCCATTCCCATCAGTACTAATCCAAACAAAAAATCAGAAAGACGGCTATTTTGATAAGCTCTTTTCCAAAAAAGAAAAGCGTAAATCCATGCTTGAATGAAACCAAACCAAAGCGGTACAGAATAATTTGACCAGTGGATATTCATTAATAATTGTTTTTTACGTTGAAGGTTGCAGTATAAATAGTGGTATCTTTATCCGAAAAGTTCACTTTTCTATTGTCTTGGTCTGCCAATTCAAATTCGTCATTTACGACAAATTTGACTTCGGTAAATTTATATCCAGTAATGTACGTCACGGTCGCTTTGTAGGTGGAATCCTGTCTATCAAAAGTCATGGGATAATCAGATTGCCAACTGAGTGGCTTATTGTTTCCACGAACTCCCACCGTTTTGATGTCCTTGATATTTTTTATTGATAACTTATAGACAACCGTTTGGGTGGTAGTTTTTTGTACGCATCCCGTAAATGCCCACAATAATATTCCGAAAATAGTGATTTTAGCTTTCATTTTAAGTATTTTTTTAAAAGGAGATTTTAGTATTCTATTTTAGTTTTTAGACTATTTTAATTGTAGGATATACTATGAACGTCTGGAAGTCAGTAGATAGTCAATTCCGAATCTTCCCGAACCAAGAATCATCTGATACAGAGCAACCCACAAAAAACCCATTGCTGGTAGCATATTCCAAGTTCCGTTATCAATTTGTTGGCAAAAAATAGCTACTAACATCGTACAAACAATTAAAAATGAAAATGGGCGAGTGAGAAAACCTAAAGCCAAAAATAATCCACCGACGGCTTCACTGAATGCTCCCATCCAAGCGAAAAATACCGAAAATTTAGCGAAAATTCCCCCGTACTCTGCCACATCATTAGGAAACCAATAAGCCACTTCAAAAAGTCCGAGATTTTTATCTACTGGCGACCACGGTAAACCGAACTTTGCCGCTCCAAAATCTACCGTCAAGAGAATGCCACACACTATTCGAGGTAATACCATTAGGAAATCTTGCCACCAATTTGGCAAAAGAATTGGCTCAATCATTTTATACAAATATTTTCCGATTAGCTGTAAAATAGAAGAAGAGGAGTTGGCATAAAAAGCCTGACCAGACTGAGACGTTATAGTTTTCATTTTTTTAAATTTTAAGTAATCGCTTCATTGCGATTGATGATACAAATTTGGCAGAATCTTGAGTAGCAATCGTCTCAAAAGATGATTTGCAACGACTCAAATCATCTTTTGGAGCTAATTGAGCTACTTTCTCTACTTGTTTACTATTAATTTCTTGACTACCTCCATTTCGGTATCAATTCCTTTCACGGCATCCATAATGTTTGGTTTTACGTAAACATCGGGCGAAAGCCCAGCATCGGGGCGAGTTTTGGCTAAGTCATAATTCATACCGATTAATGGTACATCAATCTCAATTTTTGTGTTGGGTAATGATATGAAGAACATCGCTCCCGCCGTGATTCCTCGCTGATTTCCCCCAGTAGTTTGCCCAACGAGCGTGGCTAAATGATGCTCTTTAAAAGTATTTGCCATGATATAAGCGGCGGAACTATTGGTGGCACTGGTCATTAGATAAACTTTTCCTTCGAGATGCTGCTTCGCAGGAATAATCATCTCTGATTTATCTCCATCTTTTGAACGGTACTGACCGTTCGCCAACTTGGTAAAATAGTTTTGATTCATATTAAACCAACCAGAAGCCCAATTTTTATTATCAACGTATGGCTTCAAAGTAGTATCAATCTTTACGTAAGCCCAACAATCTTGCTCATTTTTAATTTCAATGGTCTGCTTTGTGAGGTAACGAATCAGTTTTGTCATTTCAGACGTATTACCACCTTCACATTTACGAATATCAATGATTAAATTTTTACCCTGTTTTTGGTTATATTCATTGACCGAATTAAGATAGAATTCATCAAAATTAAAGGCTTTATTATAAACCGATAAATTATTAATCTGCATAATGGCAGTTTTATCATCAAGCCAGTAAAACTTAGCATTAACGAGCTGATTATCAATATTTTTTGACTTCAAAAGAGTATTTCTTTGGGTTCTATCCAAAGCCTTAACCGAAATTTTGGAGATATTTTTTGACTTAAAATCATAAATTTCTAACTCAAAACTTTTGTCCTTCAAAGGAAAATACATCGGATAGAAAATGTCAAAATACTCAAATGTCTGTCCCCCTATTTCTAATAACTTACGCCGTTTGGCATCATTAGAACCGTCCGCTCGTACAATTGGAAGTAGTGTTTTTATGATAGTTTTTACCGCAACTCCATTAATTGTTTTTACTTCAATTCCTTCCGCTAAAGTTGAATCAGCACTACGAGTTATCAACATTCTATCATCAATCAATTGAAACTGAAAAGGCAGACAAACTGGTTGTTCAAACAGTTCCTTCTTCAGAAATTCAGCTTGATTATAAAAATTTGGATAAGCATGACCACATCGAAATTGGGAAGTAAGTTTGTGGAAATTCAAATAAGCCTCCGCTAAGGATTGGTCATGGCTGAGGGCTATTTTACAATCTTCAAAAGCCTTATCAATTACTTCATTCGATTGATATTTGTACAAACCAGGGTGCATCTGTTCATAAGATTTGCGAGCAATGGCAAAATCTTTTTGTAAATCTTCTGCTTTAAGAATCGTTTGAGCAAATACAACTTTTGCCATGAGGCATAGAAACACAATTAATAAATTTTTCATTTTAATTCCCTTTTATATTGAAAAGTTGAAAATAGGTTTAAAACTTAGATTACTGTAATGAAACTGACAATTCGTCTTTGCTTTCATCTACGGTAAGAATGAGTTTTTCGGTAAATTTGGTACTTTTACTCCAAAATTTATCACTACATTGATACACTTTAGTTCCAGCGGGCAAAAATTCATAACGACCTTTTAGTTTACTTAAAGAAGAGGAAAATCCTACTTGCTTATCACTTCCCCAGGGTAATTCGTAACGAACATGAGCCATCGAGGGAAATAAAGATGATCCTTTGATATTGACACCTACCAGTTTAATTCCTTTTTTCTTGGCAACGCCCTGAATTGAATTATCCTCTTTAGTTTTTTCTGCATTTTTTAATTTCATTTCGCCATTGGCAGCATCAAGGTATTGTTCACGGGTAATTTCGTACTTCTGTGTCACCGAAAACGTTTTTCCGTCGTCTTCTTTCGTAACCACAAAAAGTAATTCTTTTTTACCATCTTTTTCTTCATACACGTAAGTCGGGACTGGCATATTAGTGGCATGAGAAGCAAATGCGTTTAGCCCGTATCCGTAGGCTGCAATCATTTTAGATTGATTATCGTAGCTTTTAAAATCAATTATTTTGTTCTTCATAGTTGGGTTCTTAACTGTAAAACTCACACGAGCGGGTTCTGTCGAGGGCGACCCCGTTTGAGCTTGGCTAATAAATGTGATTAAAAGCGTACAAGCAATGAGGAGGTTTTTGATTGGCGTTTTCATGTCTTCTGTAAATTGTTTTGTGAAATTGATGGGTCAAAGTTTCACCTAAAAAATGACCAAAACGCTTTAAAACATGATTTGAAACGTCTTGAATAATGATTTGAGACCTATAATTATACCATAGGTGTATCGGTTTGTAAGGTTGTATGCAAAACCCCTATCCCTACGTGGGTCGCCCTAAATCCCTTTCCCCGTTAGGGAAAGGGACTTTAAAAGCCCTCCCTATTGGGGAGGGTTGGGTGGGGTTAATGAGTACAAACCAATACACATAGGCTTTAGCCCGTTATTCAATGATGATACAGATACGAAAGCCTGTGACACAAAAAATCCTGCAAGGTTTATTCTCACAGGACTTTTTAGGGTGAAAAATACTTAGATATTTTTCTTCAAATACTACTTCTTCTTATTCTCAACAACTCAAACTTCAATAATTAACCAAGAATCACAGGTCCTGCCTGATTAATCCCCGATACATAACATTCGGAACCAATCCCCACCTTCGCAAAACCATCTTGCATAGCTTTCCCTACCCTATTTGCTGTAAATAAATCCTTCGACAATGCAAACATAGAAGGACCAGAACCCGAAATAGAACACCCCAAAGCTCCACTTTCGATAGCGGCATTCTTAACATCATCAAACTGAGGAATCAAAATAGAACGTATCGGTTCGATGATAACGTCCACTAATGACCGAGAAATCAAATCATAGTCGGGCAGCATAAAACCTGCCACTAAACCCGCTACATTTCCCATTTGAGTAATGGTATTTTTCAACGAAATTTCTCTCTTCAAAATATTACGAGCATCTTTGGTATTTACTTCAATATGCGGATGAACGATGGTAGCATATAATTCTTTTGGGGTACGAAGCTGAATAATGTCCAGCGGTTCATAAGAGCGAATCACCACGAAACCACCCATCAAACTCGGTCCTACATTGTCCGCATGAGCCGAACCACAGGCAATACGTTCACCCTCCATCGCAAAGGGCAATAAATCTTTTTGAGCCAAGGGTTTGCCCATCAACTCGTTAGCCGCAAAAACTCCCGCCACCGCCGAAGCCGCCGAAGACCCAAGCCCAGACCCCAAAGGCATTAGTTTTTTGAGTTCCATCTCAAAGCCTTGTCCCTCCTCTCCTATCGCTTCCAAAAATTTGATGATGGCAATCCCAGCCGTATTTCTTTCGGCTTCTAAAGGCAGACGACCTTCATCGCCCTCAATTTTTAGAATTTTAACACCCTTAGAATTAGATTTTTTCAAGATTAGCTCATCACCAGGATTATCCACGGCAAAACCGAAAATATCAAAACCACAGGCAACATTTGCCACCGTTGCAGGGGCGAAAACTTTTATTTTATTTGTCATTTATTGGTTAACGTATCTTTTTCTGCGTGATACCACGCAAATTTATTCAATTTAGTCTTGGCAATTTCAGCGTCAATAGCATCTTGATTAATTATAAATTTCTTAGAGATACTACCAATACTACCTCCGATGATGGGCCCTACCGGTTGTATTAGAAAGAAATAGCCGATTCCACTTAATCCTTTTGAACGATTTGATACCTCCGCCCCAACCCAAAGTGAAGCTGTTACCCCTAATAAAATCCCCAATGGAACCATTCCTGGTCTTCTCAAATAAACAGATTTAATTAATCTGTAATCAATAAATTTAAGATTCGGAATGTTATTTTCTGGCTTCTTTCTATCCAAATGAACTTTATGAGGTAGTAAATAAACGCCTTTCTCATCTGCCTGATAAAAAATACCTTTAACTACTTTTTTATCAAGTAAAAAAACTCTGGCATTGAAAGTTTTCTGTCCAAAAGAAATTATTGAGCAGAAAAATATAGGCAATGAAGTGTGGAATGCTCTCTTCATAAATTCTATTTTTTTAGTTTAGTGTAGGACGAGTTTTGTTTTGTAATGGTTGCATGATGAAATGATTAGTTGTTTTACAAATATTCCTCTAAAAAATCTTTCCAAGTCATAATATTTTGATAGTCTTTTTGCTTTAATCCTTCATATAAAATCATATCTCGGGTTACAAAACAAGTATCAAATTCTATCGACAAAGCAATATAAGCCATATCATCCAAATCAATGTCTTTGCACCAGTTATAGGCTTGCAGATAACTTTGCGTAGTTACCAAGAAATTAGGAACAGCTAAAACTCCGCCCAAAATCCGAAGCGTAAATTCATTAAATTCTCCTAAATCAATTTTTGTTTTTGAAAGTATCATTTCTTGATGCTTTTGGAGTTCTTCCAAAGCAAAAACGGGCGTAAGAAATTTCACCTTTTCTGTTAACTCAATATATTCTTCCTTACCACTAATAAACATGGAAAACAAAATATTTGCATCAATAATAAATCGTTTCAAGGAATGATATTTTTTAAATGTTTTTCTTTAAACTCTGCAAAAGCTGCCTTTTTTGCCATTTTCCATATTTCATCATCATTAATTCCAGCTTTTTGGAGTTCTGAATTATATTTTTGGGCAAATTTTTTCAATTTCTTTGTTTCAATGATTTTCTCTAAATCATCTTTTAATGATGCCAAACCGTATTCCTTAGCGATTTCATCATCTACTTCAATAATAAGTTGTGCCATATTTCTTAAATTTTTCTTAAAGATAAACAGAAACCTACGCCAAATAACTCCCAATCGCCACAATATCCGCAAATACACCCGAAGCCGTTACTTCTGCTCCTGCTCCCGGTCCTTTGATGACTAAGGGGCGGTCGTGGTATCGTTTGGTGGTGAATGAAATCACATTATCTGCCCCATCCATCATGTAAAATGGATGCGATTTTCCAATGCTCCTTACGCCAATGTTGATTTTATTATTTTCTAAAGTAGCAATGAATCTCAACACCTCTCCCCTACTTTCTGCCTCATTTACCATGCCTTCAAAATAGGTATTTGATACTTCTAACTCAGTAAAGAAATCTTCAACGGTTGGGGCTTGCTCGCAGTTTTCTGGTAATAATTTATCAATTGTCACGTCTTCTGGTTCTAATTTCAAGCCAATTTCACGTCCTAAAATCAAAATCTTGCGGGCTACGTCCATTCCGCTCAA
>JALONS010000355.1 GCA_025454855.1 Arcicella sp. | reverse complement strand
TCTTGCAGACGTTTCCACGGCGATTCATTCAAGAAACGCATGGCTACATCAAAAGTAGCTCCACCCCAAACTTCCATGGAGAATAACTGTGGAAAGTTTTTAGAATAGCTTTCAGCAACTGCCATCATGTCTTTGGTACGCACACGGGTAGCGAGTAGCGACTGATGACCATCACGAAAGGTAGTATCAGTATAAAGAATTTGCTTTTGCTCTTTGATGTATTGGCTGAATTTTTCAGCTCCCATCGAATCCAAAAGCTGTTTATTGCCCGCTGGGTGTTCGCCAAAGGTATCAAAAGCAGGAATTACTGGCGTGCGGAAAGTACGGTCGTTTTTAACTTTAACGTCAGGATTTCCGTTTACAACTACATCCCCCAAATAATGGAGTATTTTAGTAGAACGGTCTCGTGAGGTCTTGAAATTAAATAATTCAGGATGTGAATCGATAAATTGTACCACGCATTTACCTTGTTGAAAAACAGGGTGAGCAATAACATTACGCAAGAAAGGAATGTTGGTTTTTACCCCACGAATACGAAATTCAGTCAAGGCACGAGCCAAACGTTGAGAAGCTCCTTTTAGGGTACGTCCACGGGCAGATACCTTTACCAACATAGAATCAAAATAGGGTGAAATTTTAACCCCAGGGTACGATGAACCTTCATCCAAACGAATACCAAAACCAGCGGCATTCCGATAAGCAATGATAGTACCAAAGTCGGGTTTGAAGCCATTAGCAGGGTCTTCTGTAGTAATTCGACACTGAATGGCATAACCATTCAAGGGGATGTCTTCTTGCTTTAAAATATAAATTCCGTTGTCGGAAAGTTTATAATTCATCGCAATCAAAATCTGAGTTCTCACAATATCAACGCCCGTAACCTCCTCAGTAATAGTGTGTTCAACTTGGATTCTTGGATTTACTTCGATGAAATAAATGTTTTCATCTTTATCCACCAAGAACTCAACAGTACCTGCATTGTAATAATTTACAGCCTTACCAATGGATAACGCATATTGATAAAGTTTCTGACGAGTTTCTTCCTTTAAGCCAAAAGAGGGAGCAACTTCCACCACTTTTTGAAAACGTCTTTGCACAGAACAATCACGTTCGTAAAGGTGAACTAAATTGCCGTGTTGGTCTCCAAGTAACTGCACTTCAATGTGTTTCGGTTGGTCAATGAATTTTTCAATGAAGATAGTATCGTCACCGAAAGCATTTTTTGCTTCGTTTTTTGCTTCGTTAAAGGCTTTTTCAAGAGCTTCCTCCTCACGTACCACCCGCATACCACGTCCACCGCCACCCGCAGCAGCTTTTACCATCACAGGAAAGCCAATTTTTTTCGCTTCTTCAAGAGCAATGATACTATTCTTTAACTCAACTTTAGAGTCTTGAATCATGGGTACTTCGGCTTTCAAAGCGGCTACTTTAGCAGCTACTTTATCACCCAGTGCGTCCATGGCTTCGGGCGAGGGTCCAATGAACTTGATGTTTTCATCACGGCAACGGCGTGCCAATGTTACATTTTCTGAAAGAAAACCATAACCTGGATGAACCGCATCAATGTTTTTTTCTTTACAAAGTTTGATAATTCCTTCAATATCCAAGTAAGGTTTTAATGGCTCATCATCTTTCCCGATTTGATAGGCTTCATCAGCTTTATAGCGGTGAAGTGAATAGCGGTCTTCAAAAGTATAAACCGCAACGGTACGGATGCCCAACTCGGAGGCAGCACGCATGATACGAATAGCAATTTCACCACGGTTGGCGATAAGAATACTATTGATTTTTTTGACGTATGTTTGAGCCATGGTATTTAAAGGAACGGTTCTCTGTGAACGTTAAAGGTTTATATATGAATTATTGATTAAGACTTAAAGAAAAGTCTTAAAATTGTACAAAAATCAAAAATAAATTGGGGTTTTTATAGAAAATCTTCTATAAAATTTGGTCATATTGGAAAGATGCAATTTTCTTCGGGTTCGTTACTATTTTTCGGGTAGAATCTATTTTGGATGATAGGATTGCTACATAAATTTAAAGAATAAAGTTGGGAGTTATCATAGTTTTTCAAGTGATAAAAATAAAGAACCATAAACTATTTGGCCCATAACCGCTGACGGGATTTTCAATCGCCATCAGGGTTAGTTAATTGACCCTGACGGCGTTTGAAAACCCCATCAGGGGTGAATCCTTGATGTTTTTTTACACTTTACCAAATTCTTTATAATTCCATAAAAATATTATTATTCAAATTGATAATTCATACAAGCGATGAGGCTCTCCACAAAAAATATAGGTTAATATCCATTTTTTGCTAAGAATTTAGGAAATTGCGACAATAATAATTTTCAAAAAGAAATTATTTGTAGAAATTCTCGTGAGAAAGCGTCTCACGTACTGACGCTACAAAATACCAAATCTAATAAAGTGGAAAATCAAAAACCAATTATAGGCATTACGCTTGGCGATTATAACGGTGTGGGTCCAGAGGTGATTTTAAAAGCCCTGACCAATAAACGTATTTTACAAATCTGTACTCCTGTCATTTATGGCTCACAGCGAGTACTGGGCTTTTATCGGAAAGCCTTAGAACTCAAAGACTGGACACTCAACGGGATTCAGTCTATCCAGCAGGTAAATCATAAATTGACTAATGTTATCACTTGTTTCGATGATAAACAAACGGAAGTTCATCCTGGTAAAGTGACTCCAGAAGCAGGAGCAGCTGCTTTAGCCTGTTTACAGAAAGCTACCGAAGACCTAAAATCTGGGGCTATTCACGCCGTGGTAACTGCTCCCATCAATAAGCATAATATCCAATCTGAAACCTTTAAATTTCCAGGGCATACCGAATACTTTACCGAAGCGTTTGAGGCAAAAGATTCTTTGATGTTTTTGGTCTCGGATGTTTTGAGAGTAGGTGTGGTAACGGGACATATTCCACTCGGACGAGTACGAGGAGCTATCAATCAAGAGAAGATTACGCAGAAATTAGCTTTGATGTTTGCTGCTCTGAAAAATGACTTTGGTATTCAGAAACCGAAAATTGCAGTTTTGGGCTTAAACCCTCATGCGGGCGAAGACGGATTGCTGGGTAACGAAGAAAAAGAAACCATCACGCCAGTATTGGAACAATTCAAGAAAAAAGGAAATTTAGTATTTGGACCTTTCCCCGCCGATGGGTTTTTCGGAGCGGCACAATTCAAACATTACGATGCCGTTTTGGCGATGTATCACGACCAAGGACTAATTCCGTTTAAATACATTTCGTTTGAAACAGGCGTGAATTATACCGCTGGGCTTTCAATCGTGCGTACCTCGCCCGACCACGGAACGGCGTATGATATTGCAGGAAAGAATACTGCTTCAGAATCATCCATGTTACAAGCTATTTTTACAGCTATTGATATTGTAAAAAATAGGCAGGAAACGACAGAAGTCGTAAAATAATACGATGGCAAATCATTACGATAAAATTTTAAAAGAAAACCTTGAAGAGATTCTGACACCTTTAGCTGAGAAATTGTTGAAAATATCTTTATCAGATGCTAAAGAACTTCCTGATGCGATACAAATCACCCTTGAAAGAGAACCTGATTTGTTGAAGTTAATCGAAGATAAATATATTTTACAAATTGAATTTCAGACGGCAGATGAACCAAGAATGGTAGATAGGATGTATCTGTACCATGCTTTTTTATGGAGTAAATACCATCTTCCCATCAAGCAGTATGTGATTTATATTGGTGAAAAGATAAGTTTACAAATGACTGATAATCTGTATTTTGATAATGCAAGTTTTCAGTATCAATTAATCAATATTCAACAATTCGATTTTGAGATATTCCTTAATTCCGATAAAATAGAAGAAGTAATGTTGGCTATTTTGGGTAATTTTCACGGAGTAAATCCCGAGGAAGCTATCAAACAAATATTGGATAAGGCACACCAATTGATACCGCAACCCTTGCATTTTGGAAAATATGCTAAACAATTGGAAGTATTATCTAATTTACGTAATTTACAGTCACAAACAATTAAATATTTAGAAACCATGCCAATCGTATATAATTTAGAAACGGATATTCGTTATCAGCAAGGTAGAAAAAA
>JALONS010000080.1 GCA_025454855.1 Arcicella sp. | reverse complement strand
GCCACTGATGTCTGTATATTTTATCACAATATTTATACAAAATATCGTGTTGGTTTGTCCCAAAAATTTGATAATCAAATTATCCTAATAATGTTTATTGTAGTTTTTTCTATAATATACCAATTCTCCCCAACGATTATAAATTTCGACTATTACCTCTGTACTACCCGCAATACCAAATATCTCCCAAGTATCATTCATACCATCAGCATTGGGAGAAAAAGCATTGGGTATCAATATTTTATTACCTGTATTTACAACAGGCGTTGAACAATATTTGATGTTTATAGTCTTGTCGGCAGTAACAGTTTTTTGAGGAAAACACACTTCTTCATCTTTCACCTCTACCGATACTTTTACTTGATAATCCACAGTCTTATTTGCGGAGTTATACGTGAATGTCTTACTGTTAGTCCCAACATTTACCCCATCCACTTTCCATTGATATTGAGCCGTAGAAGAGGCTCCAGTAGCTGTGAAGATAATATTATCCCCTCCACAAGGTACTACCTTATCAGCATTTATCGTAATGGTAGCTGCATTATTCCCTTCGTAAAGTGCCTTCACCTCCGCTGCATTCAATGGACGGTTGTAGATATGAATATCGTCAATTACTCCTGTAAAGTACGCATCTAATTGTACACCACTTGGTAGCCAAAACCCTCTTCCTATATAGATTGGATTATTATTAACAGCCATTTTATTACCAGAAAAAGATGAATTAGTAGCTACCAAGACACCATCTTTATATATTTTCGAAATACCATTATCAACAATAAATACAAGAAAAATCCAGTTATTTAGAGTAATACTATTTTCAACTCCTACATCAGGATAAGTATCATTCATCAAGGTTGAATTAAACCGTAAAAGTCCATGAGATGTTGTAGTTGTAAAACCATTCCATATGCCAGAGGGGCGGGTATCTCTGCATATTGGTCCACCATATCTATCCCAAGTGCCAGCAGAGTTTGTGAACTCTCTAAACTGTGTTGGCTTAATCCACAAAGCAATTGATATTTGTCCGAACTTCAATGTTGGTGAATCTGGTACAGTTATGAACTGATTTATTCAATTAAAATTATAAGCAGAGTTGACCTTTCCAAAGCGGTCGGTCGTCAAAGTAGCTCCGTTCACTGTCCCATTATTACCATTCCCAGTTGCGTCATTGGCATTAGCATTGAAAGGATAACACGCCACCAAACCATTTTTTAAATCTATCGCCGTAGGAGGAGGAGAACAATTCTTAATCGTTACCGTACTCTCAACCATCACAGTTTTTTGAGGAAAACACACTTCTTCATCTTTCACTTCTACCAATACTTTTACTTGATAATCCACAGTCTTATTTGCGGAGTTATACGTGAATGTCTTACTGTTAGTCCCAACATTTACTCCATCCACTTTCCATTGGTATTGAGCCGTAGAAGAGGCTCCAGTAGCTGTGAAGGTAACATTATCCCCTCCACAGGGTACTACTTTATTAGCATTTATTGTGATAGTAGCTACATTATTCCCATCGTAAAGTGCCTTCACCTCCGCTGCATTCAATGGACGATTGTAGATATGAATATGCCTTGCATATACTGAGATGCTCCACCATTTCTCGCCCCAAATGTTACATACGTTGGTGAACCATAGTTGGGAGTAGTTCCAATCGTAGAGGTTAAGGTGGAATTATTTCCTATCAACTGACCATCTACGTAAAGTTTTATGGAGGTATTATCTCTGGTACAAACTACATGATACCATCTATTTAAGGCAGGCGAAACACCAGTCCAATCGATGGTAAATTATCTAATTTCACCCAAGTAGCATACGTGTAACTTTGATTTTTGAATTGAGCAGGATTAATCGAAATCAGACTTGAACCATTAAAATTATAAGCACTGTTCAACTTTCCAAAACGATCAGTCGTCAAAGTAGCTCCGTTAACTGTCCCATTATTACCATTCCCAGTTGCGTCATTGGCATTAGCATTGAAAGGATAACACGCCACCAAACCACTTTTAAGGTCTGTCTGAGCAAAGGCTGACGTGAACAAGAAGAAAAAAATTAGGGTGTAAACAATCTTCATTTTATGGCGTATTTTTATAAGCAAGCCAAATATAGTAATTTCGTACTTTCAAATCAAACACAATGACCGAAAGAGAAGCAGGAAAAGAACGCTTGTACCCTTCTATATTGGGAAGTATGGCTACTCGATACTATTATTTACGCCAACTTCGCCAAAAAATTGAAGAGGTAATTCAACAATTTGTTGCTAACAATTCCACTAAATTAGTATTAGCTGATTATGGTTGTGGTAATAAACCCTACGAACCTTTAATTGCACCTTACGTTGAAAAATATGTAGGAATAGATTTACCAGAGAATCCGATTGCTGATATTCATATTTCACCCGTGGGCGAAATAGCTTTATCTCAAAATTGTTTGGATGTGGTATTATCAACCCAAGTGTTGGAACACGTAGTGAATCCTTCTCTTTATTTGTCAGAGGCTCAACGAGTTTTAAAAAAAGACGGACTCCTTATTTTGAGTACACACGGGTATTGGATGTTTCACCCCGACCCGACTGATTTTTGGCGTTGGACATCCACAGGCTTACAAAAAATTGTATTCGAAGCAGGCTTTGAAATTGTCTATTTTAAAGGGATTATAGGGCGTTCAGCCATGGGTTTACAGCTATTTCAAGACGGACTTTTATTCAAAATACCCAAATTTCTTCGTCCTGTATTAGCATTATTGATGCAACCTTTAATTATCTTTTTTGATAAAACCACAGCCCAAGAAACTCGAAACAAGGATGCTTGTACGTTTATTTTGGTAGCTAAAAAGAAATAATATCTATGAATCTTTGCTTTGCATATCCTAATAAATTTCGATTTAGTGAAACGTTTATCCGTGATCAAATTGAAGCATTACAACCTAAAATAACAATATATGAAGGCTGGTATCCATCATTAAACCAAGATGATAAATCTTTTTTACCTTTTCCTTTAAATATTCTTTTAGTGAGAGGAATACTTAGAAATACACTTCCAAGACTATATCATCTAATTTACACTCATTTTTTATCTAAATACTTCATTAACCACAAAATAGATACCGTTTTAGCTCAATATGGACCAATGGGTGCAACACTTGTAGGTGCTTGCAAAAAAGCAAATGTTAGTCTAATTGTCCATTTTCACGGGTTTGATGCTAATGAAGAAAAGACTTTAGATAAATTTTTACCATTATACAAGATAATGTTTTCGGATGTGAAAGCAATAATTGCAGTTTCAAGAGACATGCGAGATAAATTGATTTATTTTGGAGCAAATCCAGATACTGTTTATTTTAATTCTTGTTTTGTGAATACCCAGAAATTTTCTCTTGGGAATCCAGAAAATAATGAAAAAATATTTGTAACTGTAGGTAGATTTACGCCTAAAAAATCACCCCAATCAACAATCAAGGCATTTAAGAAAGTGACCGAGAGTATTTCAGATGTACGAATGATAATGATTGGAGATGGTGAACTATTAGGTGAGTCAAAACAGTTAGCTAAAGATTTAGGATTACTTGATTCAATAGATTTTCAAGGAGCTAAAAATCCTGAAGATGTTCAAAGAATATTGAAGATAGCCCGAGTATTTGTTCAGCATTCCATGTTCGCTCCTAATGGCGATTCAGAGGGTACACCCGTATCAATCCTCGAAGCATCAGCCACTGGTTTACCCATCGTGAGTACTCGCCATGCAGGTATTAAAGATGCCGTAGTTCACGGAGAAACGGGTTTTTTAGTAGAAGAGGGTGATTGGGAAACAATGGCAGATTATATGCTTCAATTGGTACAAAACCCCGATTTATGTAAAAAAATGGGGCAGGCTGCTCGGAAACATATAGAGGAAAATTACGAAATGAGTAAAAGAGTACAAACCTTGAAGGAAATTTTAGAAAAATAAAAATATGACCATAGCCATTTCACCACTTACTGGTAAGACTGACGTTCTGAAAGAGCAAGTTTTAAATATTCCAACCGTCAAAGCAAAATATATTGAGGAATTAAATACGGATGTTTCTCGTTTTTTCGAAAACGTAGAAGAGTTAGCTATATATCAGTGTCAGACCTCTAAATTACGATTTTATCATCCTTTCTCTGTCGTGAGTGATGGACAATTCTATGCTGATTTAGCCAAGTTCTATAAGGGGTATTACAACCCTTGGCGTTGGGAACATCAACAAGTGATAGAGATGATTCAACCTCAAGAGAAAGTTTTAGAAATAGGGTGTGGTAGAGGTTATTTTTTGCAAAAGCTACTCGAAAAACAAGCAATTCCAACGGGTTTAGATTTTAATGAAGATGCTATTAAAGATGGTAAACAACTGGGAATTACAATCTTAAACCAAACTATTAAAGAACACGCTCAAACCCATACTGAAAGCTACGATTCAATCTGTGCATTTCAATTATTTGAACATGTAAATGAGGTAGGAGATTTTTTGATAGATACGATTAAATGCCTAAAAAAAGGTGGGTTGCTGGCAATAGGCGTACCCAATAATAATTCATATTATTTCAAAAATGACGTTTATCATACTCTAAATCTTCCGCCACACCATATGTTACTTTGGGATAAAAACTCATTATCTTACATTGCTGAGATGTTTGATTTGGAGGTAATAGAAATTGTTAATCAACCTGTAAATTCCTTACATAGAGGAATGATTTATAAATTATGGGTACTAAATATTTTCGGAAATAACTTATTGAGTAAAATCATTACTATGTGTACTCGTTTTGTAATAAAAAGATTACCCCTTTTTAATAACCAAGGTATTACGGTTGTGGCAACCTTTAGAAAAAAATAAAATGGGCATCATCATCCGTCAAAGTATTAAAAATTCGGTAGTCACTTACGTTGGAGTAGTCATTGGTACTATCAACGTTCTTTTCTTGTACAATAAATTCCTTTCCACCGAACAATTAGGGCTTTATACTGCACTCACGAGCTTTCCGCTGGTATTTGCGGGCTTTGCTCATTTGGGTACGCCCCACGTTGGCGTTAGGTTCTTTAATTTATTCGCTGATTCCGAACGCCAACATAATGGCTTTTTTGGTTATCTTTTGATTGCTCCATTTTTAGGGTTTTTAACATTTCTGTTGGTTTATATTGGTTTAAAACCTTCATTCGAGGCAGCATATACCCAAAATTCTCCTTTGCTCATTAATTACTATTGGACGTTTCCCGTCATTACTTTTTTCTTAATTTATCAAACCATTCTCGAAGCATACAGTAAAGTTCATCTACGCATAGTTGTGCCTGCCATCATCCGTGAGATTTTTTTAAAACTAACCAATTCGGCATTAGCCCTACTCTTTGGTTTTCAATACATTAACTTTAACCAATTAGTTTTGGGCATTATTTTGGCGTATTTTTTAGGCGTATGTTTTTTATTAATTTACATCAAAATTCTGGGTAGATTCTACCTAAAACTTGATTTTAGTTTCATCAAAAAGCCTGTCTTCAAAGAGATGTACCAATATGGGCTATGGACAATGCTGGGCGGAGCAACAGCAACGGCGTTACCGCATCTCGAAAAAATGATTCTTCCCGCCAATCAAGGAGGATTAGCCACTACCGCCATTTTTAATATTGCCCTTAGTATCGGCTTAGTGATTGCTATTCCTCGGAATGCTATTGCTTCTATCAGTGACCCGCTTTTAGCTGAATCTTGGCGAAATAATGATATTGAACACGTAGGCGAAATTTATCAGAAATCAGCCCTAAATTTGCTGATTGTTGGGTTGTTTTTGTTCTTGGGAATATGGTGTAATATTGATGCTATTTTTCAAATCATCCCTAATTCAACTACTTACCAACAAGGAAAATTTGTAGTTTTGATGGTAGGTTTGTACAGTCTTTTCGATATGGCAACGGGATTAAACTCCGAAATTCTCAAAAATTCACCTTTTTACAAGTACGACTTAGGCTTTTACATAGTACGTTTTGTGCTGCTGTTAATCGCTAATTTAATTCTCATACCCATTTACAGTTATAACGGAGCGGCTTTAGCTATGTTGATTTCGGTAATTGTATATAATTTAGTAAAGTTCATCTTCATTAAACAAAAAATAAATCTCCAACCTTTTAATATCCAGACAATTAAAGTAATATTCTTGGGCATATTCACTTACGGAGTTACTCTATTATTACCCGTTTTTGAAGGAAATTTCATACACATCATCTTCAACATTATCATTAATTCCCTAACAATTTTAATTATATTTGGCGGAGGAGTATTACTATTAAATATCTCGGAAGATTTGGATAATGTCTTTAAAACATTGATTAAGAAGGTTCAAGGTAAATAACAAATATGCAAATACTAAACATCGTTGGGGCGAGACCCAATTTTATGAAAGTAGGTCCTCTGCACAGGGCTTTTTCCAAAAATCCATTAATAACTTCCAAAATTGTTCACACGGGGCAGCATTTTGATGCCAAAATGAGTGATGTTTTTTTTGAACAATTAGAACTACCAAAACCTGATTATTTCTTGGGCGTTGGCGGTGGCTCGCATACGGAAGTTACCGCTAAAACCATGATTGAATTTGAAAAAATTCTCAAAACGGAAAATCCTGATGTGGTGTTGGTGGTTGGGGATGTTAATGCCACCATTGCCTGTGCGTTAGTAGCCGTAAAAGAGCATATTCCAGTCGTACACGTAGAAGCTGGATTACGCAGTGGAGACCGAGCAATGCCCGAAGAGATTAATAGAATCGTTACTGACCATATTTCAGACTACCTTTTCGTGACCGAACAAGCAGGTTTGGATAACCTCCAAAAAGAAGGAATTGCCCCCAACAAAGTTTTTTTTGTGGGTAACGTGATGATTGATTCGTTGGTGCATTACCAAGTAAAAGCCTCTCAATTAAACGTAATGCAGGAATTGGGAGTAAAAAACAACGAGTTTCTGTTAGTAACAATGCACCGCCCTGCCAATGTGGATACTGAAGATGGTTTGAAGAGCATTCTAACCATTATTGAAGATGCTGCCCAATATTTAAAAGTCATATTTCCGATTCATCCTCGCACCCGCAACAATATGGAGAGATTTGGGCTTACGGATAGATTAAAAAGCATTTCAAATCTGATACTAACTGAACCACAAGGATATCTTGAATTTTTGCACTTGATGCAAAATGCTAAACTAATTATTACCGATTCGGGGGGTATTCAAGAAGAGACAACCTTCTTACAAGTTCCTTGTTTGACTTTCAGAGATTCTACCGAACGCCCCGTAACCGTTGAACTGGGAACAAACCAATTATTGGCTGATTTGAATGCTGATACTGTACACCAAAAACTCGTAGAAATTTTAGAGGGTAAAACCAAGGAAGGGGTCATTCCACCCCTTTGGGACGGAAAAACAGCAGAAAGAATCAGGGAGATTTTAGTAGAAAAATTTATTAGGTAAAATGAAAGTATTGTTCATCGCAGGTGGCACACCCCATTATTATAACTTAGTCTTGAACAAATTAAATCAATTTGAAGGGATTGAAGTTGTTTTAGTTGCTCCTAATAATGGGGGAAAAACTGTAGGGGCAGGTGTACATCAAACCCAAGAAGGAATAGAATTTAAACTGTTTCACTTAGAAGAATATCAAACCTATTACGGTAAGATGTTTTTTAGAGGAATTGAAGAATTAATTGACAAAGAACTACCCAACATCATTATTTCAAGCTGGCCTTACCAGTTAGCTTGGGTATTTTTCCCTCTTCTTTATTGGAAAATAAGGAGAAAAGGAATTAAACTAATTTCCAAAGAAATTCCTTTTCAGGTACCCTATTATAATAAAGCCATTGAATATTATACGAAGGGTGGAGGAATTTCTGAGGATAATCAAGCCCAACATAAACAATATGGTTTCTTTACAAAATTGAAGTATTGTGTCACCACCGAAGTCAGAAAACTGATGGTTAATCGAGTAGATGCTCATATTAATTATTTTGATGAAGCTATTAACATTCATGGAAGTTATGGTGTACCCAAAGAGAAGATTTTCATCACCGCCAATTCGCCTGATACTGACTTACTTTTTAAGGTAAAAGATAGGATTATAAATTTGAGAAAAATTCTGCCCGAAAATCCCTACAGACTCATTCACGTAGGGCGGTTGGTAAAATGGAAACGGGTTGATATGTTAATTGATGTAACGCAAAAATTGACAGAGAAATATCCTAATATTGAGTTGATAGTTGTGGGAACAGGGCCAGAAGAAGAGCATTTAAAACATCAAGTAATACGATTAGGGATTCTTAATCATGTTCGTTTTGTGGGTGGAATCTACGATACAGAAACTTTGGGCCGATATTTCATGAATGCGAGTATCTATGTCTTAGCAGGTATGGGGGGGCTTTCAATCAATGAAGCCATGACTTTTGGCTTGCCCGTAGTCTGTTCTGTAGCAGATGGAACGGAACGAAGGTTAGTGAGAGAAAATCAAAATGGATATTATTTTGAAAATGGTAATGAAAATAGCTTATATAATATATTAGATAAAATGTTAAATGATTTACCCAAAACTAAGCAAATGGGGCTTGAATCTGAAAGGATAATTATGGAAGAAATAAACATTCATACTGTTCTGAAAAAATATGTAGAAACGTTTGAATATGTTGTAAATAAATAAAAATTCATGCAAGTTGCCGTCAATCACAATCTTCAAGAAGCATACAAAAATCAATATTCTTTTGAATCAGCCGTTTGGCGAGGTTTAGGAGCAAAACAGAAGTTTCAGAATATCCTAAAAATAACATCAGGTAAATATTTTAATAAAGTATTGGAAGTGGGTGCTGGCGATGGCAGTGTTCTGCAATTATTAAGTGAAAATAATTTTGCCCAAGAGCTCTATGCTGTAGAAATATCTGAAAGTGGGGTAACTCAGATTAATGCTAAAAATATTGATTCCCTCAAATCAGTACAACTTTTTAATGGTTATGTTCTTCCTTTTGAAGATAAATCTTTCGACTTGGTCATCCTCACACACGTTCTCGAACACGTAGAACACGAACGGATTTTATTGAGAGAAATTCATCGAGTAAGCAGACAATTGCTGATTGAAGTTCCGAAAGATTATCGTTTTGGGGCAGAGCAAAAATTAGCTCATTTTCTTTCTTATGGACACATTAATTTATATACCCCCACATCCTTGAAATTTTTATTGATGACCGAAAACTTTAAAATTCAACAAGAACTTACAGGGCTTTATCATCGGGATAGCTTTTTATTTGGACAAAAAACGTTCCTCCAAAAAATGAAGGGGTATCTTGTTTACTTTGGGAAAAAACTATTGACTAATACACCATTTCAGTATTTCAATCATAAATTTATCAATACTATTACCTTTTTAACAGAGGCAGAAGATACAAAAATGACCATATTTTAACTATGACTAACGAATTAACAACTCGACAATTTTGGATAGATTACTGGGAATCGAAAGAAAACCTTGTCTTTGAAGTACCTAATAATTATCCATTTGTGAGGTTATTAGAAAAACTCGTGGAACAAAACAACAGCAAAACTCTTCTCGAAATTGGAGGATTTCCTGGTTATTTTTCAGTTTGGGCAAAGCGACACCTTCATATTAATGCCACGCTTTTGGATTTTGTGGTACATACCAAAATATTGAATGATTTGGAAACAAAAAATAACCTTAAAACAAACAGCATTGAGGTTATTGAAGTAGATTTATTCAATTATACTCCTGAAAAAAAATATGATTTAGTGGTTTCAAACGGATTGATTGAGCATTTTATCGATACTAAAAACATTATTCAAAAACACGTTGAGCAACTCAACACGGATGGAATTTTGTTAATTACACTTCCTAATTTTAAGAGTCTGAATGGATGGTTTCAAAAGACTTTTGATAAAGAAAATTATGATAAGCATAATATTAATTGCATGGATTTAAACTTGCTTCATAAAATTTGTCAAGAATTAGGACTATCAGAAATTCAAACCCGTTATGACGGGAAATTCATGCTTTGGTTTGAACGTGAAAATGATAAACCTTTGTGGGTAAAGTTTTTTAAAAAAGCTATTTGGTTACCTCTAAAAGTATTTTTCAAAATCATTCCAATTGAGACAAAGTCGTTTTCACCATATATCATCATCACCGCAAAAAAACCTTGAAAATTCTCCTGCTAAATACAGATGATTTTACAGGCGGAGCAGCCATTGCTTGCCGTCGTTTACTCAAAGCCTTACGTACTCATACGGATGTCAATGCACAGATGTTGGTGCAAGAGAGTAAATCTGGACAAGAAGGAGTTGTTCAATTAAACAATTCGTGGTATTCCAAGAAAAAAGCTTTTTTGCGATTCGTGGCAGAAAGGCTTTATTTTTTCTTTTTTGAGAAATCCAAAGGAATTCGCTTTCTATTTAATCCTGCTAAATTTGGCATGGATATTACTGATAGTCAAATCGTTAAAGAGTCCGAAATCATTCATTTACACTGGATAAATTTTGGTTTTCTATCAATTGCCTCTCTTCAAAAAATCTTTAAAACCCAAAAGCCTGTCGTCTGGACTTTGCACGATATGTGGGCATTTACGGGTGGTTGCCATCACTCAGGTGAGTGCGGAAATTATCAAAAATCTTGTGGTAATTGCGAGAAGTTCTTGAAAAACCCTGCTAATAATGACCTTTCAAACCAAATTTGGCAGGAGAAAGCAAACGCTTTTGAAGGGGCAAATCTTACCGTTATTACGTGTAGCCAATGGCTTGGAAATCGGGCAAAACAAAGTTCTTTATTCAAAAATATTCGGGTAGAATCTATTCCAAATCCGATTGATATTGATATTTTTTATCCCATTGATAAAACAAAGGCTCGTCAGAGATTTAGAATCTCGGAGGACAAAAAATATATTCTTTTTGCCGCTATGCGAATAGATGCGGTGGGAAAAGGTTTTGCGTATTTTGCGGAAGCGATGACAGTAATCAGTAATCAGTTATCAGTAAATCAGAAAGATTCCTCCGAAATCGAAATAATTGTTTTTGGGCAAGCCGAGGCTTCTGATTTTGTTTCATTGCCGTTTAAGGTTAATATTCTTGGGCGACTTTCTGACTTATCAACAATCGCCCATGCTTATTCGGCAGCATCCGTTTTTGTGATTCCGTCTTTGGAAGAAAACCTCCCCAATACTATCATGGAATCTATGGCTTGTGGAACACCCGTAGTGGGGTTTGAAGTGGGGGGAATTCCTGAAATGATTGACCATAAACTAAACGGCTACTTAGCAAAATATAAATCTGCCGAAGACCTTGCCAATGGAATTTATTGGGTACTGTATCAATCTGATTATCAATCTCTTTGCCATAATTCAAGAATTAAAGTTGTAGAAAATTACTCGGAAAAGGTAGTCGCCGAGAAATATAGAAAAGTTTATGATTCCTTTTACAAGTAAGACAGGTTTCTAACCTGTTAAAACGTTTTCAACTTATACAAACAGGTTAGAAACCTGTACTACTGAAATGCAACTTTCTATCATTACCATAACCTACAACGCTGAACAGTTTTTAGAACGGACTATTCAAAGTATTCTGGCACAAACTAACCAAAATTTTGAGTATATTATCATTGACGGAAAATCGAAAGACGGAACTTTAGCCATTGCTGAAAAACATAAAAACCGTGTTAATCAACTCGTTTCTGAACCTGACAAAGGTCTTTACGATGCCATGAATAAGGGATTGAAAAAAGCTACTGGCGATTTTATCTGGTTTATGAATGCTGGCGATGAAATCAATAATAATCAGGCAGTTGAAAATATATACAAGGCTATTTCTGATAAAACAGACGTACTTTACGGAGATACTTATTTCGTAGATAACGATGGGAATATTCAAGGTTTACGTTCTGAAATTACACCGCATCGTTTACCTAAAAACCTAACATGGCAAGACATGAAATTGGGAATGTTGGTTTGTCACCAAGCATTTATTGCCCGAAAATCAATCGCTCCATTGTACATGGAAAATAATTTGAGTGCCGATGTAGATTGGGAAATTGAATGTCTGAAACGTGCCAGAGAGATTAAATATTTGGATTTTATAGTAGCAAAATATTTGACGGGTGGAATCTCTAACCAACAATTAAAACGCTCGTTATTAGACCGTTACGAAGTATTGAAAAAACATTTTGGTTTATCGGGGGCAATAACTGCTCACATACAAATTCTTTTCAGGGGCATTAGTTTGATGCTAAAAAAGAAAGGGAAATACTGGTAACAGCCCCTAAGTTTCGGGGCTGTTACCAATACTAATTCTCCAATTTCAAAACCCCATTATTTAACATCTGTACACTACCACCTTCGTAAATCAGCCGCTTTACTTGTACCATAATTCCATCAATGGTTACTATATGACCCTGTCCAATAATGGCATCTGTGGTGATACTTGGTGTAACTCCGCATTGCCAAGTAGATGAGGTCTGCCAGTTGCCTGATTGGATTGTAGTTGGATTGGTGGGAATTGGCAGTACACTAATTGCTAATGTCTGAGCTGAACTACTTCCGCAAGCATTATTGGCTACTACACTCAATGTTCCAGAAGTAGCTGTGGCAGAGAAATCCACCGTTACGCTATTGCTTGTTCCTGTAATGGTTGCTCCAGTTCCTGAATAAGTCCATACGTAAGAAGTAGCTTCTACCACCATAGGAATCATATAAACTACATTCGTAGTTCCTTTACAAACTATCAACGAAGAAGCTGTAAAATCAGATGGTTGCAAAGGAACACCGTTAACATTAATGGCTAAAGTACGGGCAATGCTATTACCACAAGTATTGGTAGCTACGACACTCAGTGAGCCAGAAGTCGCTGTTTCGGAAAAACTTACTAACACACTATTACCTGTTCCTGTAATGGTTGCACCAGTTCCTGAGTAAGTCCATACGTAAGATGTAGCTTCTACCACCGTAGGAATGGTATAAACTACGTTGGTTGCCCCTCGACAAACCGTTGGAGATGAGGTCGTAAAATCAGATGGTTGAGTAGGAATACCATTAACATTAATGGCTAAAGTACGGGCAACACTGTTACCACAAGTATTGGTAGCTACGACACTCAGTGAGCCAGAAGTCGCTGTGCCAGAAAAACTCACGGTTACACTATTGCCTGTTCCTGTAATGGTTGCTCCAGTTCCTGAGTAAGTCCATACGTAAGACGTAGCTTCTACCACCGTAGGAATCGTATAAACTACGTTGGTTGCCCCTCGACAAACCGTTGGAGATGATGTCGTAAAATCAGATGGTTGAGTAGGAATACTATTAACATTAATGGCTAAAGTACGGGCAACACTGTTACCACAAGTATTGGTAGCTACGACACTCAGTGAGCCAGAAGTCGCTGTTTCGGAAAAACTCACGGTTACACTATTGCCTGTTCCTGTAATGGTTGCACCAGTTCCTGAGTAAGTCCATACGTAAGATGTAGCTCCCAGCACGGTAGGAATGGAATAAACTACATTGATTGCCCCTCTACAAACTGTTAGAGAAGAGGTCGTAAAAGTGGATGGTTGAGAAGGAACGGAATTAACGGTAATCCCTAAAGTACGGGCCACACTACTTCCACAAATGTTATTAGCCGTAACGCTCAGATTCCCCGATGTGGCTGTTCCCGAAAAACTTACTGTTACTGAATTGGTAGTACCCGTAATAGTCGCTCCCGTTCCCGAATACGTCCAAGTATAACTCGTTGCCCCCGAAACTGCTGGCATCGTATAGGTTATGCTATTATCTCCTTGACAAAGTATTGAAGTTGAGGTGGTAAATTCTAACGGTTGAGGAGGAGCTGAATTAACGGTAATCCCTAAAGTACGGGCTATACTACTACCACAAATATTATTAGCCGTAACGCTCAGATTCCCTGATGTCGCCGTTCCTGAAAAACTTAGGGTTACTGAATTAGTAGTACCCGTAATGGTTGCTCCCGTTCCCGAATACGTCCATGTATAAGAAGTAGCTCCCGCCACTGCAGGAATGGTATAAACTACATTATTAGCTCCCTGACAAACAGTTGCAGACGAAACCGTAAAAGCTGAAGGCTGCCCAGGTACGGTACTGGTAGCTACTACAGTTGTGGCACTTGCAGTACAAGTTCCGTTCGTAATTTTCACTGTATAAGTACCCGCAACAGCACTGGTTATGTTGCTAATGCTCGGGTTTTGGAGCGTTGAGGTATAACTATTAGGACCTGCCCATAGATATGATATACCACCATTTGAGGTTAAATTCAAGGTACTACCCGTACATTTCGGCGAATCACTTCCTGCTACAGCCCCACACACAATGCTAAAATTATTATTAGAAATATCAAAAAATATTCTCCCTGTTCCTCTCACCATAATTCTTGCTGTGGTAGTGAGTACATTAGGCACTGTGATAGATGCCGTTCCCGAATTGGGAACACTTGATGCTAAAACAGTTGGGTAAGTTAATCCCCCATCAGTAGAAAGTAAAATATCCACGTTGGCACAACTTACGGGAGCTGCTGTGGTGTTTGCCACATTCCACGTTACAGTTTGAGTACTCAAGGGTAGCCAAGAAATACCCGTTGCTGTGGGTGACGTAACCGCCAAAGGTCCAGAAGTGCCATCTACCGTAATCAGTACGTCGGCTCGGTCATTAAAACCCGCCACCGTTGAATTATCTCGGACCACTAATCTAAAATTTAAAGTACGCCCCACCGTTGGCAGAACCTCCCATGTGGTAGTAGCGTTTGTTGCCAAATCACTAAGTTTTGGAAAATACCTTGTACCGCTTGCTGTGGGACTCAAACTTCTGAAATTTGGACCACCAGTAGATGTGCCTACGGGAGCTTGCGTACTAATTTGATTATCCATCTGTTCCCAACAATAAGTCAAAGACGAATTACCGTCTGCATCGGTAGCTGTACCCGTCAAGAAAAAAGGCGTTCCCTTCGGAATAGTTTGATTTGGCGTATAAGATGAAATAATCGGTGCAGCATTTACAGGCGTTGTTACGGCAGCACAACTATTACCCGAACCCGTGATAAAACTATACATTTCCTGTAAACTTCCTCCGTGAAAATGAGCATCACTATTCGACTGAACGTTGGGGGAACAAATACCCGCATACGCCATAATAGTTGAGCCACTACCTGGTTCCCAAGCCGTTGAACTATTTCTATTGCTACTACAGCTATTATTGAAAGTATGATTTCCCCCAAACTGATGACCCATTTCGTGGGCAACATAATCAATATCGAAAGCATCGCCAACGGGAGAACTCGAACCCGTGACTCCCCCAGCTTTGTTGCTGGCATTGCAAACGGATTGTAAATAGGCTACTCCTCCCCCACCCGTACTAAACACATGACCAATATCATAGTTTGCCGCACCAATAACGTTGGTTAAGTTGGTTTGATTCTGCCCAAGCATAGTGCTTCCATTAGTGTTTGTGTAAGGGTCAGTAGAAGAGTTAGTATAAATAATCAAATTATTATTAGCAATAATATTCATCCGAATCGAGAAATCCTTTATGTAAACACCATTTACTCTGTTCATGGTAGTAACTTGGGCAGCTAAAGCCCCTGCCACTGTTCCTCCATGAAAAGTGGTATATTCTCCTGTAGCGGCTAATGCTAAGCGGTAGGTTCTGAGTTTCTTATCCCCGAATTGAACATTTGACATCGGGGGAATATCAATGGGTTTGGGCGTATTTTTATTATTTTGTATTTCCGTAGAATCACCCGTAGAAATTTCGTTTGTTTTTACTCCACAATTAAAGTTTTTGGTAGTCAGAAAATCTTTTTTGTAATAGCTGATGTAAAACTCCGTATTTCCTTGACTGTAAGGGTCAATGAAGTACGTTTCACCATCAGAAAGCACCATCGCATGAAAGCCCGCAGGCGTAACATCAAAACGGACAGTAATTGCCTGATTATTAATACTATAACCCGAGTATGTTTTTATTTCGGGAAATTTATTGGCAAGTTCAGCCTCCATAATCGGCGACTCCACAATAGTAAAAGTCTGCATTTTGCTATCTGGCGTAGGTAATTCAAGCATCAAACTCGAATTCTGAGCCGCCGTAGTAAATTCCATCGGACTTCGTTGTAACATTCCCTTCAAATTAGCCATATCCAATTTAACCACTCGATATTTTTGGGGAATAATCAGCCTTGTATTAGTCGTAACTGGCTCATTATTAACGTCTTGCCAAAAATTAGTTTGGGCAAATAAGCATTGCGGAATATTCACAAATACCACAAAAAACAATAAAATTGCTTCTTTTCTAAAAATAACCATAAATGATTGGGAGAGCATACCGATACTAATTTTGACAAACATATTCATAATCGTTAAAAAGGCTTTGGCATTATAAAATTGATAGTTATTTAGAAGCAGGCATAATGCAGGATTAGCATTGTCAATTTATTCAGAAAGGGAAAAAATAGGTTTGTGTACAGTAAAAATAGTAGTGAAAATTTTGCAAAAATTAGTAGCAATAGGAATATCAGAAAAAAAATTATTATACGGTATTCAGCAAACGCCTTTTGACAATCAATATTAAGAATTACCTGTAAAAAACCTCAATTTGTTCCCTTTTAATTAAAAGAGGACAAATTGAGGTAAAAGAGTAATTTCACGATTAAAGCCCCAAGATTCGCTTATTCAATTCTAAATCAGCACCACCACCCGCAAAATCATCAAATACTTTTGAGGTCGCTTGAATGATGTGAGAAGCAATAAATGGTGCTCCTTCTTCGGCTCCTTGCACGGGGTCTTTGATAGCACATTCCCATTCCATAACCGCCCAACCATCGAAACCGTATTGGGTTAATTTCGAGAAAATTGAAGCAAAATCTACTTGACCATCACCCAACGAACGGAAACGTCCTGCACGATTAACCCATGACTGATACCCTCCGTAAACGCCTTGCTTTCCAGTTGGATTAAATTCTGCATCTTTTACGTGGAAAGCACGGATTCTCTCGTGGTAGAAATCTATATATTGCAGATAATCAAGACATTGTAACACAAAATGGGAAGGGTCATACAATAAACAAGCACGAGCATGATTGCTTACTTTCTCCAAAAACATCTCATACGTTACGCCATCGTGTAAGTCTTCTCCTGGGTGAATTTCATAACAAACATCCACGCCATTTTCATCAAAATGATTTAAAATTGGCAACCAACGATTTGCCAATTCAGTAAATGCCATATCTACTAATCCAGCAGGACGTTGGGGCCAAGGATACATCGTGTGCCACATCAACGAACCTGAAAATGTTGCATGAGATTTTAATCCAAGGTTTTTAGAAGCCTCCGCAGCCCATTTCAATTGTTGAATAGCCCACTCGGTACGAGCTTTGGGATTTCCTTTTACTGAATCAGGAGCAAAACCGTCAAAACCTGAGTCATAAGCTGGGTTTACGGCTATCAATTGCCCTTGAAGATGCGTAGATAATTCGGTAATTTGTAAGCCTTTATCAGCTAATTTTCCTGTAAGTTCATCACAGTAAGTTTTAGAAGTTGCAGCCTTTTCGAGGTCTATGGCACGGCTATCCCACGTAGGAATTTGAATTCCTTTATAACCTAAACCCGAAACCCAATCCGTGATAGAATCAAGGGAATTGAATGGTTCTTTATCGTCTAAAAATTGTGCTAAAAATATAGCAGGACCTTTGATTGTTTTCATGTGTTTTGATTAATATTTTCTCTGACGAATACTATTTTTATCAATAACGGTAAATAATTTATCGTAAGTAATCTCTTTATTTTTAAAAAGTTCGATTAAGAAATTAGCAGGCTCATCTGGTGAAAACTCATCCCAACGGAAAAAAATAACGCCTTGTGGTGGTCTGTAACCATCTTTAAAAACTAATGTTCCATAGTCTTGGTCAAAAGTTAAAATTAATCTTTCTTCCAACATCGCTAATTCCATTACTTCTTCGTCTCTGATTCCAGCATATTCTTGACCAATATGAATAATGTCAAAACCCATTTTCAAAAGAATAGATTTACTCATATACGGAAAGTTTTCATTGGCGAGGAGTTTCATTAAGCGGCATTTTGGGGAGTACTAATCTCATACAATAAATTATCCCGTAAACATTCTTGAATGTAAGCGAAAACCGCTTGTAAATCTTGTTGAGTAAGTCGTGGATAATTGTCAAGAAGCATTTGCTCTGTCCAACCATTAGCTAAACGCCCGATTAAAAATTCTATGGATAAGCGAGTCCCTTTTATGGTTGGTTTACCCATTAGAATGTCTGAATCTGATGAAATATGTTCTTTCCAATTCATAATTAACTGCTTTTCTTTAAATGAAATGATGAACAAATATACAAACTTGTTCATCATTTCACCATTCACTAAATCACTCAATGCTAAACCTTCACCCAACTCTGGCTTCTGTGCGAATCCAAGATTCTTTCGCAGATTAATAATTCACGATAGCCATCCGCAAAGGTTGGGAATAGTGCGTTTTCTGGCATTTCACCTGCTGCAACGGCAGCGTAAAACTCTTTGAATAATTGTTTTGAAGTATCAGGGAAACCTTCGTTGTGTCCTCCAGGGAAAGTCATTAAGGCACTTGCTTCTGGATAAGCCAACGATGGGTCACGCATTAACACTTGGTTGTAGCTGTCACGATTACCAATCCAAAGTTCGTTGGGTGCTTCTGAGTTGAAAGCAAACGTTTTGTTTGAACCAGAAATTTCTAATTTCAACTGATTTTTACGTCCTGCTGAAACTTGTGAAACCGTCACTAAACCTTTATTTCCGTTATCAAAACGCAATAAAACGTTAGCCGTATCTTCGGTATTGATATTTACATCTGCGTAATCTTCTGGTGTTAGCATTTTTCCAGAATACGTCTCAACGGGTTTCAAAGGCTTTTTCCGAGTTTTATGAACTGTGTTGAAATCAGCCATTACTTCCACCGTTTTCAACCCTGTGATGTATTCGATAACGTCCATTAAGTGCGAGCCAATGTCAGCAATAGCACGAGAATCTCCTGATTTGTCTGGTTCTAAACGCCAATTATAATCTGTGTTATAAAACAACCAATCCTGCAAATAAGAACCGATAATTGAATAAACATCTCCCAAATCCCCTTTTTCACGCATGGTTTTCATCTGACGAACCAAAGGATAATAACGTAAGTTGAAATGGACGGCATTTACTAAACCTGTTTCTTTAGCAAGAGCTACCAATTCTTCGGCTTCGTGCAAATCTTTCGCTAATGGTTTCTCACAAACAACGTGTTTACCTGCCAACAAAGCCGCTTTCGACTGTGAATAATGCAAGAAATTAGGGGTACAAATATGCACACAGCTAACATCTTCCATCGCCAATAATTGTTCAAAAGTACAAGGGCGTTCAATGCCCAACTGAGCAGCTTTGGCGGTTGCCAATTCGATATTTACTTCGCAAAGAGCCACCACTTCAACATTGGGAAGACGACGAAGGGCTTCTATGTGAGCGGGTCCGATAAATCCTGTGCCTACGACACCTACTTTAATTTTTGACATTTTTTGGTTGAATTTATTTTTTGGGTAAGATTGTTTATTTTCTATTTATTTTAATCCTTTTTTATTGGGTTTTTCTAATTACTTATTGACAAAAATACAATTTAAAGTTTGTTACAAACAATTCCTTTAACAGCCTCACTCAACCGCCAATTTGCCCGAAGCCATCATCTTGTTATCTTTCAAAATTACGTAAAAATACATTCCCGAAGGCAGATTGATGGGTTCAATTTCATCGGTATTCTGTAATTGTTTTTGTAAAATTAAAGCTCCTTTGGCATCATAAAGTTGCCATGTTTCATCCGTTGGATTTTTAATTTTAAATTTCAAATCATCATACTTCCGAATCGGGTTCGGATAGAGAATATATTGATTTTCTCCGAAAAAAAAGACGGTTTCTGTATTTGAATAACCTTCCGTCCCATTCTGAAAAATCACTTTCAGACGGTAAGTATTTTCTCCTTGCAACAAGGTATTTTCATGCTGGTATTTCAGTCTGTTCGGAATAGGAATAAGTCCGTACAGGTCTTTAAATTCACCATTGATTTTTTTCTGAAAAACAATATTTTT
>JALONS010000354.1 GCA_025454855.1 Arcicella sp. | reverse complement strand
CAGCTTAACAGCCTCCTGAAATGATCTGTAAGGGGCCGTTTCATCAAATGGATTGGTTTGCAGAAATACATGCATGGCCGTACAAACCGATTGCTGCTCCCGCAGCTTGAATGCACATCGGGAGGCATAGTTTGATACGGCTTCAAGTAAAACGGGCAAATCTGTTACCGGAGAGCCAAAAGAACGGCTGGTGCAGATGTTTTTCTTTGCCGGTGGGTTGGTGTCAATTTCAAAACAGGGTGTTCCGCGCAGTTCGTAAACGAGTTTAAGCCCCACCACAGTTAATTCATTGCGTATAAGGCTATCACGCGCCTGTGATAGCTGGTAAGCGGTGTAAATGCCTAACTGCCGCAATTTAGCTGCATACCGTGAGCCTATGCCCCAAACTTCACCCACATCTGTATCTTTTAGAGCAGCTTCAATTTCAGTCTTCTCCTGCAAGAGCAGCACCCCACTGGCTACCTTCTTTTTTTTACATCGTTTATTTGCCAGCTTGGCTAATGCCTTTGTAGGGGCAAGACCAACAGAAACCGGAATGCCGGTATGCTGCTGCACGGTCTGTTTGGCTTGGGTGCAAATTTTCTCCAGATCAAAATACTGGCAGCCCCTGAAATCTAAAAAAGCCTCGTCGATGCTATATACTTCAACTTGCGGTGCAAACATTGCCAGTGTGTCCATTACCCGCTTTGACAGATCGCCATATAGCGGATAATTAGAGGAAAAGACAGTTATTCCATTTTGTACGTACCAATCTTTTCGTTTGAAATACGGTTCGCCCATCTCCACGCCCAGGTCTTTAGCCTCCTGAGAGCGGGCAATTACACATCCGTCGTTGTTTGATAACACTACCACCGGCTTATCGGCAAGATCAGGCCGGAAAACGCGCTCACAGCTTGCATAAAAGCTGTTGCAATCCACAAGGGCAATCATGTTTTATGAAGTATATACGTTATTACACCCCAAACCTGAACAGGCTCTTTAGCAGATAGCTGCCTGACTTCAAATTGCCCTTCACAAACAACCAGAACCAGCGCACCATCTGCAGGGGTTAACGAGCGATCAATCACCAGTAAGTCATTCATCCAAATATCGAAGCCCAAGTCAGCAGAAGCGCGGGCAAAAAAAGTAGAGGTTGGATGCTCTACAACAAAATCCTGTAAGTTCAAAACAGGCTGCAAATACTCCGCAGCAGGAGACGGAAAAGCTCTGCCAGACAACGCCATAGCATCGTGGATTAATGGTTCAGCTAATAAATTTCTGCGCGTATGGCGGATAAGCTGAGGAGTAGGGTCACTTGGCTAATTCCGTTAGCACAAACCTACAATTAGGAATGGGGCGTTGTCAATAGGGGTTTACAGTGAGTATTTATGTTATTTGTTGATAGGTATAAAAAAAGGCAGAACCCTAACCCCTTAACGTTCTGCCTGATATTCAACGAACTAACCCCTTAATTCGGCCATACGATTACCGGGCGGTAATCAATTCCTTTAAGATAACGAAGACCAGCGTGCTTTTGTTTTAGGAATACCAACTCAGATGATTATCTGGTAGGAATTTAATGGGAAGTGGTAAAAAAGGGCTGATACAACAACTCATATCAGCCCTCTGCTCACGTTTTGGATATGTTAATTATCCCCCCTCATTTTCAGGGTTGATAATGATTCCCATAACTTTAAGTAATTGGATTATTGTATTCATTTAAAGTCGAATATTAGATTAAGAGAGGCTTTCTATTTAACATAGAAAGCCTCTCGTCCAAGTTTCCGGGCATATAGTATATGCAGCAGAAAGGTTACGGTTTTGATTTGTCGGCTCCTGTGGATTCAGTGTGAATAATACCGGCCATCGACAAAATAGTAATGATGATTTCCATGATGTTGTTTTTCGTAAAAATCAATGGAACGAGCATTAAATCAACTGTGGACTATTGAACGAAAAAGCAGAAAAACCTTATCTTACTAACATGAAAGCTAAGTCACAGATACACAGATCGCTACAATCAGGCTCGACTAAAACTAACTTTGAAAGGTTAGTTTCAGTAATTAAAGGCATGAAAACGGAAGAAATTAAGACTGCAAAAAAATATATATCATTTGGTCATCAGGACAAATTTAAAGGTGCACCTGCAATGCTATTTGATTTGTTGATTCAAAATAGTGACTGTACTTATGAGCAAACAATAATTGATTTGGGGAATATCTCAAAATCAGCTTTTGATACTATTGTTATTAGACTAAAGGAAAAACTTAATTATTGTCTTGTTAGTGAATTTAATACAATGAGAGAAGATGGATACTCACTAAGATACAGGGCATTTTTTCAGTGCAAGGATTATATAAAAATGATACACATCCTAAGAAGAAGAGGTGCTGTACAAGAAGCATATTCAAAAATACTATTGGTAATTGAATTAGCGGAGAAATATGAATGGTATGATAGCTTGATTGAAGCCAGCTATTTGCTGCTTGAATATTACTCACTTGTCTCAGAATATGGGACAATTGAAGAAATAGAAAATAAAATTCCTTTCTATGAATTTTGCCGAAAAGCTGTTATTAAATCCAAATTACTTTATGATGATTTATTGAATAATGCTAAGAAATCAACAGAAGGTAATTCATTAAAACTATATGAAAAAACTATTGAGCATATTAATAATTATTATGTAAAGACAAAGTCTGCATCTGTAAATTATCAACTATTAAAAATAGTGATAAACTACTATTTGCAACAAGGTAAGTATGAGGAGGCTGAACTAAAAGCTCAGGAAATGTTAAATCATGTAAGCAACTCTCCATCAGTTAACCAACCCCTTACCATTGCTGACGCTACTTTACATATTGCTGAATGTTTACTCATGCAGCAAAAATATTTAGATTCTTTAGCTTATATTAAAAGTGCAAGGTTGCATTTAAATAAAGGAAGTATTAATTATGGTGAATCTCTTGAAGTTGAGTTTTATTGTCTTCTATATTCTGGTCAATTACCACAAGCAGAAAATGTGATTCGAGAATTATTAGATCAAAAATATTATACTGTTACACGTTATCATCGAAACCGCAGAAGTTTTATGCTATGCTGTGCATTATTTGCTCAGGAAAAGTATGAACAGGCTTATGATGTATTAATTGAAATTGGTTATTTGAATAAAGATAAAGCTGGCTGGAATATTGGTATTCGGTTAATGATGATCTTACTTGCAAAACTCAACAACGATTCGATTAGATCAGAAAATATTCTTGCCCAATGGCAAAGAGAAATCGGAACCATGCGAAAGCATATTGCATTTACTAAACGTGACTTGGAGTTATTTAAATTACTAAAAAGGCTAAGTAAAACCGAATTGTCATGGTCGAAATTCGTTAACTCAGAAAACTCTATCATAGATAAGTTTAACACTGAAGAATATGCGTGGAAACCTGCATCTCATGAAGTCATAAACGTAATCGACTGGTTAAACTCTAAAGCCCGAAATATGTCATTTGCGGAATATGTAAAATTAGCCAAGCCTTCAAAACGAATGTCTGTGATTAGTATATAAATTTCTAATTTACAATTTTTTATATTAAATTAATGAATATTCGGGTGTCGTTTAATGTTGGAAAAAGGGGGAGATAAAAGCACCCTAAATCGCCCTTCTAAGCCATATTTCTTAACAACTGTAATTCCTGCTGTTAGACAATATAGATTTGCAATGTGATACATAAATAGTGTTTCACAAGATATTTAGCTGCATCATCCCGGAAACTTGGACAATTTCTGACGGCGGAGGATGCAGCTATTTTATTTTACGGCGTGGGAAAAGTTTGTTTATGCTTAGTCCAAGTGCATCGGGCAGACCGAGTACTACGCCACCCTTTGAAAGTTCTGTCAAACTATATAGTTGCCACATGAATACCGCACATCCCAATAAAGCCGAAAAAGGCCAAACAACAAGTAGAATAAAGAGGGTAAACAAAAGGAGGGCATTTAGACCTTCATTATTGAACCCGGAAGATCAGGAGCAATATGAACTGGCCTTTAAAATAATGTCTGTTTTTTAAACCGAAAATACGAACCAAAGACCGAGGAAAGCAAAATCAAACCTTAACCATCAAACACCTTCATTTTATGAAAAAACTGATTTTATTTTCCGCATTACTTGGGGCTGTTGGTTTCAGCAGTTGCCAGAAAGAGCAGGACGT
>JALONS010000353.1 GCA_025454855.1 Arcicella sp. | reverse complement strand
ATATCTTCGTTCTTTAATACCCGTCCGCTCAGTAATCCAAGCATCCGACGTATCCATAATTGATTCTAAATATTGGTTAGTGATTATATTCTCAGGCACGTAATGCCCGATTCCTGTAATTTTTGAAAAAAGCATAAATTTTAATATTGTTTGTTGAATACAAAATTATCACTTTTCTAAGGATTATTTTACTATTTAAAGAACAAGAATAAAAAATCCCCATAAAAGCCAAAAACTTTTATAGGGATTTTTATTTTCTGAACCTCGAAAACCCTACACGGCAAAACTCTCGCCACACCCACAAGTACGTGAAGCATTGGGGTTTTTGAATTGAAAACCTTTTCCGTTTAACCCATCAGAGAAGTCTAATTCTGTGCCAGCAAGGTAGAGAATTGATTTTTTATCTACCATGATTTTCACCCCTTTATCTTCAAAAATCATATCAGTTGGTTTTTGTTCTGAAGCAAAATCAAGGTTATACATCAAACCAGAACATCCTCCTCCTTCTACGGCTACACGAACGTTATAGTTCTCAGTAAGCCCCTCTTTCTGACGGAGTTCTATGATTTTATTGGCTGCTATTTCGGTTACTGTTACCATGTTTTGGTTATTGATTACTTGTTATTAATTACTGGTTAATCTGTAATAGACTATATGATAATCATAATTTAAAACGCTTAGATTTAACTAAAAGTTCAAAAGGATAAGTGGATTATTACCAGTTTCCGATAACTAATAACCAGCAGCCAATCCCTAAAGAATCTGCCCGATACCAAAAGTAAGCACAAACAATAAAGTTGTTAAAGCCATCACTTTCAAAAAGGGGTCTATTTGGGCGGGGGTTTTTCCTTTAGCAACACCTTTACCCACTTTTATCAATAAAGGTAATATAAGGATGAACAACCAATTAAACCAAACCAAATTAAGATGCTGGTCGCCTGTGTTGAGGTTCACACCAAAATCTGGATTCGTATATTGATAATTTAGTTTCAGAACGGATGATTCTCGCAAACTAATTAAAATCGTATAAATCACGGCACACACAAAGCCACCAATTAGCAAAAACCAGTGATAAATTGCGGCTTTATCTTTACCCAATCTTACAGGAATTGAGTTTTTACCTGTTTTTATATCAGAATCAATATCTCGTATGTTATTGATATTTAATACGCCAACGGCAAAAAGTCCGCAGGAGGTAGCGGGTAACATATTAAGCCAGTTGAATTCATGCGTGTGCAAGTAATACGTACCTAACACGCCAACCCAACCAAAAAAAATCAAGACGGAAATATCACCTAAGCCCATGTATCCGTAAGGGCGTTTACCAACAGTGTAGGTAATGGCAGCAATAATTGCTAAGATTCCGATACCAAAGAACGTAAGAATGGTTTGGGTAGAAGTATCTTTCAATCCTTCATAAATTAACCATGACCCTGATATAAATGATAAGACTGACATCAAGACAATGGCTTTGGTCATTTGTTCACGGGTGATTGCTCCTGTTTGTACAGCACGAGTAGCCACTGTGCGTTCGGCAGTATCTACACCACTCACGGTGTCGCCGTAGTCATTGGCAAAATTAGAGAGAATTTGTAGAAGCGTAGTAGTAAGAACGGCTAAACCGAAGATTTGCCAAGAAAAAGCATTTGAACCAGCCGCCAAAAAACTGCCCATTAATATACTTGAAAGGGCAAGGGGTAATGTACGTGGGCGAGCCGCAGAAATCCAGTGTTTCATATCTAAGTTTATGAGTTTACAGGTTTATGAGTTCATGAGTTTACAAAACAGATAGTTATCTTTTCTCATAAACTCATAAACTACATTTACTCATAAACTTTATTTAATCGCTTCCATAAATTCTTTACTATCTGGTTTTACACCCGATGCAAAGAAATGCGTTAATTCTCCTTTTTCATTTACTACGTATTTGCAGAAATTCCATTTGGGTTCTTGGTCATTCCAGCCATTCAATGATTTGGTGGTAAGCCACTTATACAATTCACACTTGCCTTCTCCTTTTACCACAACCTTAGAGAACATCGGGAAACTTACGCCGTAATTTTTTTGACAGAAAGATGCAATTTCTGAATCAGACCCCGGTTCTTGTCCCCCAAATTCATTAGCAGGAAAACCTAATACAACAACTTTAGTTTTGTTGGCTTCGTAAAATTTCTCCCAGTCAGCATACTGTGGCGTATATCCACATTTTGAAGCAGTATTCAAAATAACTACTTTTTTACCTTTGTAAATGGATAAATCTACATCTTTTCCATCTAATGACTTCATTTTGAAATCATACAAAGTTTTTGCCGCTGTTACTGTAAAATTAGTTGGGCGTTCGAGGTGGCTATTTTGTGTGAATGGGACAGCCAAAGCCCCTAATAATGAACCTATTTTCATGAGTTTTAATAACATGATTGTCGTGAAGATTAAAATGATGGATATAATTATTTTTTTCATGTCGTGTACCACAGGCTTTAGCCTGTCTTTATGAATTAAGTAATAGTACAGGCTGAAGCCTGTGGTACTTTTTACATTCTTGATGGTACTTTAATACCTAATAAACTCATTGCCTTCTGAATTGTTTCACCTACTATACCCGAAAACGCTACTCTGAATTGTTGAGCATTTTTATCGGGTTCGTTGAAGATGTTTATTTCGTTGTAAAAACGGCTATAAGCCTTAGCCAAGTCATAAGCATATTGCGAAATCAAGGCGGGTGAAAGTTCACGACCTGCATCTGCCACAATTTGTGGATACTGACTTAACAAATATATTACTTCTCTTTCAGCTTCATGCAAAACATGATAATCAGTAGTTTTTCCAATAATACCTTTCTCATGTGCTTTTCTCAAAATAGAACAAATACGGGCATGAGCGAATTGAATAAATGTTCCCGTATGTCCCTGAAAATCAATGGATTCTTCAGGGTTAAACAACATTCTTTTCTTGGGGTCCACTTTCAGCAAGAAGTATTTCAACGCCCCCATTGCCAACGTATGGTATAATTCATTCGCTTCAGCTTGTGAGAATCCCTCGGTTTTTCCGAGTTCTAAAGTTCGCTCACGGGCGGTATCGGTCATTTCTTGCATCAAGTCGTCGGCATCCACCACGGTTCCCTCACGAGATTTCATTTTGCCCGAAGGTAAATCTACCATGCCGTAACTCAAATGATAATTACCTTCAGAATACGGACGACCCAACTTCTTGATAATCTTAAATAATACCTCAAAATGATAATCTTGCTCATTTCCAACCACATAGACCGACTTTGACATCTTGAAATCATTGTATTTCAATTCTGCCGTTCCCATATCTTGGGTGATGTAAACCGATGTTCCATCTTTACGAAGTACCAATTTTTGGTCGAGTCCTTCTTCGGTCAAATCTATCCAAACGGAATTGTCTTCTTTCTGAAAAAACACGCCCGATTTCAGACCTTCCTCCACGAATTTTTTACCCAATAGATAGGTTTCTGACTCACGATAAATTTTATCAAAACTAACGCCCATTTTCTCGTAAGTCTGCCCGAATCCTGCAAAAACCCATTCGTTCATTTGTTTCCAAAGATTGACGGTTTCGGTATCACCATTTTCCCATTTCAAAAGCATTTCTTGGGCTTCAAGGAGTAGCGGAGCTTGTTTTTTGGCATCTTCTTCAGATAAACCTGTTGATTTCAAAGCCTCAATTTCAACCTTGTAATGTTTATCAAATTCTACGTAATATTTCCCCACTAAATGGTCACCTTTCAAACCTGAACTTTCGGGAGTTTCACCGTTACCAAACTTTTGGTACGCCAACATCGACTTACAAATATGGATTCCTCGGTCGTTTACCAAGTTGGTTTTCACCACTTTGTAACCGTTAGCGGCTAAGATTTGTGAAACCGAAAAACCCAAGAAATTATTACGTAAATGTCCTAAATGGAGAGGTTTATTAGTGTTGGGGGACGAATATTCCACCATTACTACTTCGTTTTTATCGGGTAGCTGTCCAAAAGTTTTATCCTTGAAAATACTCGTAAATAAATCCACCCAAGCCGAATCGGCAATGGAAATATTCAAGAATCCCTGCACGACATTAAAGCTACTCACTGTGCTGGTGTTGGCTACGAGATAATTACCGATAGCATTCCCTATCTCTACGGGCGACTTCCGCAATGCCTTCACGTACGGAAACACCAC
>JALONS010000352.1 GCA_025454855.1 Arcicella sp. | reverse complement strand
TATCATTGCCACCATTCTCACTTTCCTTTACATCGAAAGAAAAGAAGGTGAGGGAGAGAAAAAAGCTCAAATTAAAATTGATTATCTGGGTATTGCCTTACTCACAATGGGCATTGGTTCATTACAGTTTGTCCTTGAAAAGGGGGAATCGGAGGACTGGTTTGAATCCAAAATGATTGTCATCGTAACGATTATGGCGGTAGTTGGAATAATCGGATTTATTTGGCAAGAACTCACCGCGGGATTGGGGTTATTTACCTCCGCTTTTGTATATCCTGTATTAGTACAACGAGTGAACGGTTTTACGCCTTACGAAGCGGGAGCATCATTAGTAGCTCCCACCTTAGCCGCCGTAATTTTATTTCCGATTATTGGCAAACGCATTAGTTCAGGAGCAAATCCACTGCCTTATATGTTTGCTGGGATTTGTATGTTTATCTTCTTTGGCTTTTACAGTGGTACGGCTACGCCCGATATGGGGCGTTGGGATTTCTTCCCGATGCAGGTTTGTAGAACCGTAGGGATTTCTTTGTTACAATTACCATTGATTAGTCAGGCGGTAGCAGGACTGAAACCCAAAGAATACCCCGCAGGCATCGCTTTGTCTAACATGATTAGGCAGTTAGGTGGAGCATTCGGAATCGCCTTAGCCAATAATTATGCAACCAACAGAGCCGCCCAGCATCGTTCTGATTTAATGGCAAACATGACTACCGATAATCCAATATTTAATGAAAGAGTGGCAGGGGCAACCAAGAACTTGTTTGCTCAAACGGGAGATTTGCTAAATGCTACGTCATTGGCTTACAAACAATTAGAGATGTCAGTAATGAAGCAGGCTTATTACTTAGCTTATTTGGATACATTTAGGTTAGTAGGCGTTTTTTTTATTTGTATTCTGCCTTTTTTGTTTCTGCTGAAAACACCAAAAGTATCAGCTGAAGAAGCCGCAGCTATGGCAAAAGCTACTGCGGAAAGTCATTAATAATACTAAGCGAAAAGCGATTTGCAAAAAAGCGAAAGATTAAACTACAAAAAACAATGACTCGCATAAGTATTATTTTACAAATCTCAATCGGTTAGTTGTAATATGATTACCGTAACAATTTAAATATCGTAGTGGCGTATCGCATACGCCTAACTTGTTAAGACGTATGCAATACGCCACTACGCAATATCAAATAATCCATTCTAAAGACATAATTCAATTTATATAGAAATATGAAAAAGATACTAACATTTTTATCAATCATCATACTTTTAGCGATACCTAAACCCACGAGTTTCGCTCAAGAAAAGACCAATGAGGTACTTAATCAGTTGGTTCGTTCGGCTATTGAGTACGCTCCCAAAATCAAAGAGCAACAACAAATGGTGCTGATGGGGGATTATAAAACTAAAATCCAAGAGTCGGCCCTGAAACCACAAATTCAAACCGAAATTGGCGTAACTCGTATAGACCCCGTAGCTCAAGCAAGTTTTGCTTTTGGAGCTACTTCTACGAGTTTACAATTTCAGCCTAACACGAATTACAATGCAAACATCGGTGCAAATTACGTGATTTATGATTGGGGGAAACAATTTGTCAATATTGAAAAATCAAAATTGGAAACCGAATTAGCCAAAACCAATGTAGAAGGTCTGAAGAATATTTATGCTTATCAGGTAGCGAACTTGTATTATGGTATCATTTTTTCTCAGAAAGCTATTGAAGTACAAAAAGAGTGGAAAACTCATCGGAAATCGTTTGAAACAAGGTGATGCCCTCGACTACGACCAAGTAGCTATTCAGGTAAGGTATAAAAATGCGGAGTCGAGATTAGTAGATTTACAAACTCAGTTAGAGCGTCAGTATATTTATCTTTCTTCATTGATTGGTAAAGATGCCCACGGAAGTATTCCTACGGGAACGGATTTTAATTTAGGTACGGTAGATTTGAGTGTTGATGGTGCATTAGCCCAAGCACAAATTAGCAATTATGACATTAAAGTACTGAAAGATAGAGACTTAATAGCAGAAAGAAGTCTGCCTGTATTGGCTGCCAACGCACAAGTAGGTATTAGAAACGGTTACTTACCCAGAATCAATGGCGAAACTCCGCCCATTACCGATGATTTTAAATTCAACTCAGTAGTAGGGGTAAAATTGACAATACCTGTCTATACTGGACATCGTGGAGCTTTTCAAACAGAAGCCGCCAAGATTAATAGAGAGATGTTAAAGTATTCGGTAGATGTAACTAATCAGACCTTAAAACGTGATTTGGAAGCTGCCCAAAATGATTATAATTCAGCTAAAAATAAGTTGGAATTATCAGAAAGAAATGTTTTTCAAGCTCAATACGCACTCAAGTTAGCCAATACACGTTATCAAAATGGTGTATTAACTAATGTAGAAATCGAAGCCGCCCAAACTGCCCTGAAAGATGCTCAGTTTACTCAATTACAATATCAGTATCAAATGGCATTGGCAAAATTAGAGATGAGCCGTTTGTCGGGTGTGAAGTTTTGGTAAAAATAGCTTGATGCTGTGGATATTAAACATTTCTACCCACAGCATTAAGCTACCTAAATAAATATGAAGAAAATCCTACTGACTATTTTAATTATTTTACCCTTAACTCAGATATATTCATCTGATTTTCAAGATTCTACACGCTTTTCTAACTCTAAATTCTTCAAGTTTTTTACGTCACCCAAGTATATTATTTCTCCTTTTGCTTTTTACTTACCCGAAACCAATTTGGTAATTGGAGCAGGTATCAAACGCTTTTATAATTTTGGCAAAGATAACGATAGCCTAACCCGAGTTTCTAACATTGCAGCTTCTATCCAATATTCATTAAACGGGCAGTTTTTGATGCGAAGTCAATACCAAATTTTCACGAATCAAGAAAAATACTACATCACGGGTTATATGGGATACAGCCGTTTTCCTATTACGTATTATGGTATTGGCAACGATATTGATATGACCAAAGGTGAAACTATTGCTTTCAATTACATTCGTTTTGATAATCTGACCTATCGCCGAGTAGGAAAAAATAGTTTTGCGGGTTTGGGCTGGCGATACATGAATATGTACAATGTGAGTATGAAAGAGAATAGTATGCTGGAATCTCAGAATATACAGGGAAGGTACGGGTCGTCTGTTTCGGGTATAAATATCTCCTATTTATTGGATAATCGTGATAATATCTTAACTCCTTCAAAGGGTGTATTCGCACAAGTTATTTATTCCATTCATCATAAGGCTACTGCCAGTTCTCATGCTTTCAATCGTTGGCAAATTGATACTCGGTATTACTTCAAACCTTTCAGAAAACGGGAAGACGTTTTGTCTTTTCAAGGTTATGGTTTTCTGTCGGTAGGTGATGTACCCTTTAACGAGTTAGCTCAAATGGGCGGTGATATGATTATGCGAGGTTATTTTCAAGGAAGTTATCGAGATAAAAATTTATTAGCCTTACAAACCGAATATCGTTTGCAGGTGCTGAAACGTTGGGGATTAACAGGTTTTGCTGGTCTGGGAGGAATTTCTGATGAAATGGGTGCATTCAATATCAATGCCCTAAAACCAAGTTACGGTGGAGGTTTACGTTTTAAAATTAACCGCAAAGAAAATGTGAATCTTAGGATGGACTATGGCTTTGGTAATGGGCAGCAAAATATTTATTTCTTCATTGCCGAAGCATTTTAGACAAAAGAAAACCCATCAACATCATTGATGGGTTTTGACTATATACCTAACCACTATTTAATATTTTTTGTTTAATTTTCATTAAACGCATATCAAATATAAGAGATAAAATACTAAAAAGCAAGCACTTATAATATTATAACCATTTCTTAACATCAGTTAGAGCCAAGCCCCAAGCATCCGAAACCCCTTTGTAAACGACCTCGCCTTGCACCACGTTTAGCCCTTTGGCTAACTCCTCATTTTCTTTACAAGCCTTTTGCCAACCTTTATTTGCTAACTGAATAGCGTAAGGTAAAGTAGCGTTGGTAAGTGCTAAAGTTGAAGTATAAGGTACTGCTCCTGGCATATTTGCTACGCAGTAATGCACAATTCCATCAATTTCGTAAGTTGGATTTTCGTGGGTTGTTGGTTTACAGGTTTCAATACAACCACCTTGGTCAACGGCTACATCCACTAAAACTGTACCCTGACGCATATCTTTTAACATTTCACGGGTAATCAAATGCGGAGCTTTTGCCCCAGGAATCAACACCGCCCCAATAATCAAGTCTGATAATTTTATTGCTTCACGGATATTATATTCGTTAGACATTACGGTATCAACATTGGCTGGCATTACGTCTTCTAAATAGCGTAAACGTGGTAAACTTACGTCCATAATTGTAACGTTTGCTCCTAAACCTGCCGCCATTTTGGCTGACTGAGTTCCCACGATACCACCCCCTAAAATCAACACATTTGCTGGTTTTACGCCTGCAACACCACCCAATAGGATGCCACGCCCACCCATGGGTTTTTCTAAATATTTCGCCCCTTCTTGGATAGCCATTCGCCCTGCTACTTCCGACATCGGTACTAATAAAGGTAAACTTCTATCCGTTTTTTCAACGGTTTCATAAGCCAAACAAATTGATTTACGCTCAATCATGGCGTGCGTCAATTCTTCAGAAGAGGCAAAGTGAAAATACGTGAAAAGTAGTTGATTTTCTTTGATAAGGGCGTATTCAGAGGCAATGGGTTCTTTTACTTTGCAAATCATCTCGGCGATGGCATACGTTTCTTCAATGGTGGACAAAATAGAAGCTCCTGCTTTCACATATTCCTCATCTGAAAAACCACTACCCATACCCGCCTGAGACTGTACGTAAACGGTATGACCATTTTTCTTGAATTCGGCTACGCCTGCGGGTGTTACTGCTACACGATTTTCGTTATTTTTAATTTCTTTGGGAACACCGATTATCATAAGATTGGAAGTTTAGTGGATTTGCGAGTTTAGGGAAACTTACCGAAATAGATATTCAACCAAGTGTAATCAAGCAATTAATTTTTTCAATAAAAGGAAGTCCCTAAACCCTAAATCCGTGTCTGTAAATGAAGTGAGCTGCAAATTTACAGAAACAGAAAATAGTTTTGATAAAATAGAAATAATAAGAAAATATAAAATTTAATATTGATATTTGTAGGAATATTTTCTGAATAAATAATGATTTGTAAGATTTTAAAGTAAAATTTTCTTATGACAATCGACAAGACAGATATTCTAATATTGCAACTTCTTCAAGAAAATGCACAATTAACGCTGAAGGAAATTTCTCAAAAGATACATTTATCCATGACACCCACTCACGACCGTATCAAAAGGTTAGAGCATGAAGGGGTTATTGCTAAATACGTGACCATTCTCAACAAGAAAATGTTGGGAAACCCGCTAATGGTTTATTGTAGCATTACTTTGGATAAGCAACAAAAAAATCATTTTGAAGAATTTGAAGAAGCCATCAAACAGTTTCCAGAGGTGATTGAGTGCAGTGTGATTTCTGGAAGTTTTGATTACATGATTAAAGTAATTGCGAAGGATATGGAGGCTTACAATGAATTTTACCAAAAGAAACTCTCTGATTTACAGAGTGTTGCTCATATTAGTAGCTCTTTTGTGATGTCGGAAGTGAAAAATACTACGGTTTTACCTTTGTGAGTGTCTAATTCGAATCTCAAGATTCGTAAACTTCAAAAATAGTTTCCGTGCGTTGCTTTGATTATCGTTTTTAGAGCGGGTGGAACTACTTTCAAAACTCCCCAAGCAATTTCAGAAACTACCTCATTACCAAAGAGTTTTTGTATGTTTCTACCCACCCACAGCCGTTGAGCAAAATTTGCTTTCCATGCTTTTTGATATGCTATTTCTACGGAATCTCTGTTTTCGAAATTCTCTAAAATGCTGTCAGAAAGCAGTTTAGCCCCGTGAATGGCAATTGCCATACCATTTCCACAGAGTGGTGTGATGAGTCCAGCTGAGTCGCCCACCATCAAAATATGATTTTCAAGGGTGGTTTTGGGCGTGAATGAAATTTCGTTTATAACCTCTGGCTTTTCATACAAAAATTCAGAAGAGGTAAATATTTTCTTTAAGTGAGGGTTTTTCCAGAGAATATTTCTTTCCATTTCCGAAATTGTACCGTGTTGGCGTAGATTCTCACGGGTTGTTAAATAGCATAAACAATATTTA
>JALONS010000079.1 GCA_025454855.1 Arcicella sp. | reverse complement strand
TTTTTGTCGCTTAAATGGTTCACTAAATGTACGATTAATCTTGGTTTTGTCCATAAATTAGTTGAATTTATTTGTCAACCTATGTTAGGACGAGACAAATTATTTACTGATAACTGATAACTGCCCACTGTCCTCTACACCGACATAATATCTTTTTCTTTATCGGCAAAGGTAGCATCAACTTTTGCAATGTAGCTATCCGTTAGTTTTTGTACTCGTTCTTCGCCTGCTTTGATAGCATCTTCTGAAATGCCATCATTTTTTAGTTTTTTAATACTGTTATTAGCATCCTGACGCACGTTACGCACGTTTATTTTTGCCGTTTCAATTTCTACCTTGACTTTCTTTACTAATTCTCTCCGACGTTCTTCGGTAAGTGGCGGAATATTTAAGCGAATAACCTCGCCGTCATTCATCGGGGCAAGTCCAATGTTAGAATTACGAATGGCTTTTTCACATTCTGCAATCATCTTTTTCTCAAATGGCTTTACCACAATGGTACGGGCATCAGGTGTATTGATAGAAGCGGCTCCTGTAAGTGGAGTCATCATTCCGTAATAATCTACCTGAATACCATCAAGCATTGAAGGAGTGGCTTTACCTGCACGAATTTTTGATAATTCAATGGCTAAATGTTTCAACGCTCCGTCCATGGTTTCTTTTGCAGCGTCGATATAAAATTCTATTTCTTCCATTTTTAATTTAATGATAGAATGAGTGAATGATAGAATGAGTGAGTTTTGAATGGGTGAATGATATGAGTTACTCAATCATTCACCCATTCAAAACTCATTCATTAACTAATGAGCGTTCCTACGGTTTGTCCTTGTGCCAGATTGAAAAGATTATCAGGCTTATTCATATCAAACACAATGATAGGTACTTTATTTTCTTGGCACAAAGTGAATGCCGTAGTGTCCATAATTTTTAGTCCTTTCGCAATGGCTTCGGTAAATGTAATATTATCGTATTTAGTAGCCAGTGGGTCTTTTTCGGGGTCGGCGGTATATACACCATCTACTCTTGTTCCTTTCAAAACCACTTGAGCTTCCACCTCAACGGCTCTTAGAGCAGCAGTGGAATCAGTAGTGAAATAAGGGTTTCCAGTACCCGCACCAAAAATCACGATTCTACCTTTTTCTAAATGACGGATGGCTCTACGTCTAATAAAAGGTTCACAAACGGCATCCATTTTGATAGCGGTGAGCAAACGAGTGAACATTCCGTGTTTTTCTAAAGATGCCTGAATAGCCATACCATTAATTAAGGTGGCAAGCATTCCCATATAATCACCTTGTACACGGTCTATACCAACTTTGGCTGCTGCTGCCCCACGGAAAATATTCCCTCCACCAATCACAATGGCGATTTCTACGCCTAAATCTTTCACTTTTTTGATTTCCTGAGCGTATTGCTCTAAGATTGAAGGGTCTATAACTTCTCCGCCTGAACTAAGGGCTTCACCAGATAATTTTAGAAGAATACGCTTGTATTTCGGTTTGTCCATGATGTAAGGTTTTTTGCGGAGGCAAATATAGGAAAAAGGATTGAAAGGAGAAAAATAGTGAAAGCCAGAAAGACGAAAAAGGTAGAGACAGTTTCAATCAGAATGATAGAGATAAATTCCTTTCTCAAATTTTTTCCTACATTTGTGTATGGAAAATTTTGTAGTTTCAGCCCGTAAATATCGCCCGCAATTATTTGACTCTGTGGTGGGGCAATCGCACATAACCACAACGCTTCAAAATGCTATTCGTACCAATCATTTAGCTCAGGCTTTTTTATTTTGTGGACCTCGTGGAGTAGGAAAAACTACCTGTGCCAGAATTTTAGCTAAAACCATTAATTGTCAGAATCTTACGCAAGAAGCAGAAGCCTGCGGTGAGTGCGAGTCTTGTAAATCTTTTCAGAATAATGCTTCGTTTAATATTCATGAACTGGATGCAGCCTCTAACAACTCGGTAGATGATATTAGAAATTTGATTGACCAAGTGCGTTATCCTCCGCAGTCTGGGAAATACAAAATTTATATCATTGATGAGGTTCATATGCTTTCAACGAGTGCCTTTAATGCTTTTTTGAAAACGTTGGAAGAACCGCCTTCGTATGCTATTTTTATTTTAGCAACTACCGAGAAACATAAGATTTTACCGACTATTTTGTCTCGTTGTCAGATATTTGATTTCAATAGAATTCAAATTGCAGACATGACACAACATTTATCCAAAATAGCTGCTCAGGAGGGAATCATTGCCGAATTAGAAGCACTGGAACTCATCGCCCAAAAAGCGGACGGTGGTTTGCGTGACGCTTTGTCGATGTTTGATTTGAACGTTACTTTCTCGCAAGATAATGTACTCAAATACAACGAAGTGCTTGATAATCTGCACATTCTTGATTACGATTATTATTTCAGAATGACGGATGCTTTGTTGAATTCTAATGTTTCTGAGACGTTTTTATTATTCGATGAAATATTGAAAAAAGGGTTCGATGGACATCAGTTCATCGTAGGTTTATTAGAGCATTTTCGCAATTTGCTGGTTTGTAAGGATGCTGTAACGGTCAGATTGTTAGAGGTTTCAGAATCAATCCAAAAAAAGTATTTAGAACAGGCAGGGTCAGCAGCGTATTCATTTTTGGCATCGGCTTTGAGCATTGGTTCAACCTGTGATTTGAATTATAAAGCCGCCAAAAATCAGAAATTACACGTAGAGATTTGTCTATTAAAAATGGCAAATATCTCTAATTTATTAAATTTAGCCACATTACCCGCCACGGAGGGCGACGGCGTGGGAAAGTAGTTAGTGGGGAACAATTGCCAGTTAGCAGTAATCAGTTACCAGTAAACAATGGTCAATTGCCAGTTAGCAGTAATCAGTTACCAGTAAACAATGGTCAATTACCAGTTAGTAATCCTCAATCCCCAATTCCCAACCCTCAACCCCTAACACCTACGATAGGTAAATTACGAACTACTGCCACAATTGGAAAACCCGTTGTGCAAATAGAAACAGCTCCCGTCAGTCAAGCACAAGAGCCTGTTATTCAGCAGAATAAGGTTTTTGGTATGAGTGAGTTACAGGTTGCTTGGGATAAATTAGTACAACACTTAGAAAGTAAACAACGATTTAGCGAGTTTGTGATTCTGAACCGTTCGTTTACACTCAAAGGAACAACCATCCATTTAGAGGTTGATAATGAAATCCAAGTAGATTTATTAACGACCACTTTACGAACAGAAGTTTTAAACTTTCTGAGAAAAGAATTGCAAAACTCAACGATTCATCTGGAGGTAGTAGTGGCGGAGGTAGAAAGTAAACCTTTGATTTATACGCAAGCTGAAAAATTCAAGTTTTTAGCCGAGAAAAATCCAGCGTTAAATGACTTAAAGAATGCTTTAGGGTTAGATTATGATTATTAGATAACTGAATTATAAACTTGTTTGGCACATAACTGCTGACGGTGGCTTTTCGTCCCGTTAGCGGGTATTCGTTCATTATTTCTTTGAGTTACGCCAAATTTATTCCCAATAATTAGTTTTTTTAGCATGAGGTTAAATTCTTTATTATCAGGAAATTACAGCGAAATATTCTAATCCCTAAATCCCAACTCTTACTTATTTTGAATATGAATTTACTATCATCGCAGCCTTTAGAGAATTTTGACAAAGTAATGGCTATTGTTCGGATTATCACGGGCTTATCTATGGCATATCATGGATTAGAAGTCTTCAATGCTCAGCAAATAGCAGATTATGCCAATTGGGAACAAATTAAAACACTGCCTCAACCTTTGCTTTGGGCTTATTTGGGAAAAGGAGGTGAACTACTCAGCGGTGTATTATTGGCAATCGGTTTGTTTACCAGATACGCCTGTTTGGGTATGATTTCCATCATGTTGTTTGTTTTATTCGTGATTGGAAAAGGTATTTTTTGGTATGATGACCAACATCCGTTTTTATTCATCCTCTTGGGCATTATTTATTTTTTTTACGGAGCAGGAAAGTATAGTATTGATAAATAAGTAACGAAGTATTTTCAAAAACAACCACTCAAAAACATGAAAAAAATCTTAATTGGCTTACTTCTCGTAGCGGTATCAGCTTACGGACTTACCTTTACCAATAAATTTTCTCATCTGAGAAATTTTGCTTCGTGGGGTCCACACAGCATTTTCGACTTCAGAACACATCCAACTCGGGTCGTAAAATCTGCTTACAAACCCCAACCGTGGTTGATAGATTCGAGTTATAATAAAAAAGAAATACCAGATTCATTAATGAAGGTATTAACTGATAACCATACGATAGCTTTTTTGGTGATTCAAGATGGAAAAATCAAGTACGAACGCTACTGGGACGGACACGGTAAAGACTCTTTAAGTGGTTCATTTTCAGCCGCTAAAAGTATGATTTCATTGTTGATTGGTATTGCTTTGGATGAAGGTAAAATCAAATCACTTGACCAAGCCGTTGGGGATTTTATTCCATCTTTCAAAGAGGGTGGTAAAGAAAAAATTACGATTAGAAATCTCCTCACAATGTCATCAGGAACGAGTTGGTTAGAGAAAGACAAAGGCTATTTTTCTTTGAATGCGATGGGTTATTACGGTGACGACGAACAATACGTGGTAGATAATTTTGAATACAAAGAACCTGCTGGGGTAAATTGGGAATATCGGTCGGGCGATACACAGGCATTGGGTTTAGTAGTAGAAAAAGTCTTCGGTAAAAATATTTCAACCTTAGTTTCTGAAAGATTTTTACAGCCGATGGGAGCGGAGAAGGATGCTCTTTGGTTGTTAGATGGCGGAGAAAATCATGAAAAATCTTTTTGTTGTTTCAATGGAATTGCTCGTGATTATGCTCGTTTTGGACAGTTGATATTAAACAATGGTAAGTGGAACGACAAGCAAATCGTTTCAGAAAAATATATTAAAGAAGCCACCAGTCCAGCCAGTTACCTGAAAGACCCTACCGAAGGTGGGAAACCAGTGGATTATTATGGACTTCAGTATTGGATTTTGAATCGTGGAGGCAGAACCGTACCGATGATGAACGGACTGTTTGGGCAATATGTGTATGCAGTCAGGGACAAAAATATGGTTATTGTTCGTCTTGGAAACTCACCTATCGGTAAATTTTATCATCATTTTCAAGGAGATGCTTTGAAATATTTAGATGCAGGTTTGTCGGTTGTGAACTGAAATTCAAAAATAAGAAATCCATAAAATAATCTATCAAAAAATTATGCTTCAACTCGGACTCGTAAGTGCTATTTTAGCCGACCGTACTTTTGAACAAGTAATTGATTTTGTTTCAGAAAAGAACTTCAAATGTGTAGAAATCATGTGCTGGCCCTCGGGCAATGCTGATGCCCGACGATACGCAGGTGTAACCCACATCAACGTAGAGGCTTTGGACGACTCACAGGTGGCGTACATCAAAAAATATATCACTGATAGAAACATAACTATTTCAGGATTAGGGTATTATCCCAATCCGCTTGACCCTGATGTTGAAAAGGCAAACGTTTACATTGACCATATCAAAAAGATTATCAAAGGAGCATCCAAGTTAGGAATACCCGTGGTTAATACTTTTATCGGACGTGACCCTCAGAAAAATGTGGCGTATAATTTAGATAGATTTAAGGATGTTTGGACGGATATTGTGAAATTAGCGGAAGATGAAAACGTGAAAATTGGGATTGAAAACTGCCCTATGTTTTTCACGAACGACGAGTGGCCTGGAGGTAAAAACTTGGCTACGACTCCTGCCATTTGGGATAAAATGTTTGAGATGATTCCTTCGGCAACGTTGGGGCTAAACTATGACCCTTCGCATTTGCTTTGGCAAATGATGGACTATACTCGCCCCATTTATGATTATCGGGAACGTCTCCATCACATCCATTTGAAAGATGCTAAAGTTTATCCCGATAAGCTCAATCGAGTAGGTATTATGGCAAATCCTCTGGAATATCATTCACCCAAACTACCAGGTCTCGGAGATATTGACTGGCGGAAATTCTTTGCTGCCCTCACGGATGTACGTTACCGTGGACCTGTGGTCATTGAAGTAGAAGATAAAGCCTATGAAGGTTCAGAAGCTGATGTTGAAACTGCTATCTTGACGGCAAGGAATTATTTGGGGCAGTTTTTGGGTTAGAGAGTAAATAAAATCTATTTTTTGAGTATTTTTACAAACATAAAATCTAAAGATATGAGTCATAAATTCAATGTTTTATTTCAAAAAGATGAAAATGGGTACTTCGCTTTTTGTCCAGAATTAAAAGGCTGTCATTCTCAGGGTGATACCTTTGAGGAAGCACAAAGTAACATTCGTGAAGCGATTGAATTATACGTGGAAACAATGAGTCAAGATGAAATCAATGAGCTATTACCTTCAAGAGAATTAATCACCACAACAATGGAGGTGGAACTTGCCTAAATTGCCTATCATGGATGCTAAAGAAGCGGAAAGACTTCTTTTAGCATTCGGTTTCCTTTTACAAAGAACAAAAGGAAGTCATCGAATATATTTTAAAGAAAGAAAACGAATTGTTATTCCATTTCACGGTAGTAAAGCCCTTCACCCTAAAATTGTGAAGGAAGTTTTGGAAGCAGTTGAATTATTGGAAGAATAATTTCTAATGTAATGAAAGCAGTCTTTTGATTGCTTTTTTGCTATTAAGAAACAAGTACAATGCCATCAAAATCAATTACATATCGTTCATTGTCTGAAATCAATAAGGTTGCCAAAGAAGTTTTTGAATTTGGTCAAAAAACACCCGTCTGGATTTTTGAAGGGCAAATGGGAGCGGGTAAAACTACGCTTATCAAAGCTATTTGTGAGAATTTGGTCGTTACGAGCCACGTACAAAGCCCTACCTATTCATTAGTGAATGAATATGTTACCAAAAGAGGTGAAAATATCTATCATTTTGATTTTTACAGAATCAAAAACGAAGACGAAGCCATGGATATTGGTGTGGAAGATTACTTGTTTTCGGGTGAAAGATGTTTCATTGAATGGGCTTCCAAAATTGAAAATCTCTTGCCAACCAAATACCTGAAAATTGAAATTCAAGTGCAAGAAGATGGGGAAAGAATTGTAAATTTGTCTTTCTGAAGTGATTAATGAAAATCTTTATCGTTACTTGTGAATCATTATAAAATCTAAATTATCGAATCTTATGACAACACTTGCATTGGAAATAAATACTCGTCAGCATTTAGAAATGATGCTATCACTGGCAAAAAAACTCAAAATTAAAAGTAGAGTTTTTGAAAATGATTTGATGACTCCCTATGAGAAAACTATTAATGAAGATACAATGACATTAAACCAATTAACTGAACATCTGGACAATATTGCTGATAATGATGAAACAATGAGTTATGAGGAGTTTAAGAAAAGGTTGAGGGAATGGAAATAAAATTTGAATCAGAATATCAACTTGAAATCAAAAATCAATTTTACGATAGTCTTGATGAAATTCTACGATATTTATTAGAAGTTTCCATAAAATCTCATGATATTTTTAAAAAAGATATTGTGACTTGCATAGATAAAATATTTGTGCATCCCTTTTCATATCCAATCTTGAAAACGAGAAGCAAGAAGAGGATTTACCGACATATTAACTTCAAAAAAAATTATCATCTAATTTATTACGTCAATGATAATGTCATCTATCTATGCGATATTCAACATATTAGACGAAACCCTAATTCTCTTAGATTCTTAGATGATATTTAACTCGATAATCAAAATATGCCTCACCCATCAGGTTTTAAAGAAGTGCTTGCCCAGTCGGGTTTAATGACCCAAGAAGCACTGGTTTGGACAAAACAAAATGCTAAAAGTCTCTTCATCGGTATTCCGAAAGAGGTTGCCATGCAGGAGCATCGTATCTCGCTCACGCCCGATGCTGTGGGGCTTTTGGTGCGTAATGGGCATCAGGTATTGATTGAAACTGGTGCGGGGATTGGAGCAAAATTTACCGATAATCAATATTCTGATGCGGGAGGACAAATATCATACAGCACCGAAGAAGTATTCAAATCAGATGTAATTCTAAAAGTTCAGCCTCTCACAGATTTTGAAATTGAATATCTCAATAATGGCTCAACGGTAATTTCTGCCTTGAATTTGCCCCGAATGTCAAAAGAATATTTTGAGAAATTGAATCGTAAAAAAATTACGGGGTTGTGTTATGAATATATTGAGGATAACGTAGGAGGAATGCCTATTATCAGAGCGATGTCCGAGATAGCAGGTAGTACCGTTATGTTGATTGCGGCTGAATGTTTGAGCAGTGCCAATAACGGAATGGGGGTAATTTTGGGAGGTATCACGGGTGTACCACCAACCAAAGTGGTTATTCTGGGAGCTGGAACGGTCTCTGAATATACCGCTCGCATAGCCATTGGTTTAGGAGCAGATTTAAAAGTTTTTGATAAAGATATTTTCAAACTCCAACGTTTAAAATACGCCGTTGGACAGAATATTTATACCTGCATCATTGACTCTAACACCCTCACACAAGCCATCATTGAGGCTGATGTAGTGATTGGTGCGTTACGTGCCGAAGACGGTTTTACGCCTTGCATCGTTACCGAAGAAATGGTGTCATTAATGAAACCGGATTCGGTAATTATTGATGTTTGTATCGACCAAGGAGGCTGTTTTGAAACCTCAGAAATGACTACGCATGACCAACCCATCTACCGAAAACACGATGTAATTCATTACTGCGTACCGAATATTCCGTCACGAGTGGCTCATACTGCCAGTCAGGCTTTGAGTAATATTTTTACCTCATTTTTATTGAAAACGGGCAAAACGGGAGGGATTGAGGAAGCCATTTTTGCGAACAAATCTTTTATGAAAGGTGTTTATTCGTTCAAGGGCAGTATTACCAATGCTACCATCGCCAAAAAATTTGGCATGAATTACAAAGATTTAAGCCTGCTAAGTGCAGCGAGATTTTAGTTTATTCGATGTTCGTTATTCGATATTTGATGTTCGTAAATCACTTTCGAATAACGAGCATCAAATATCGAATAACGACCATCAAACATCGAAAAAATGTTAGAAGACTATCAAGCCATATCCAATGCCGCCAATTCTCATGACTTAGATGGGAAACGCTTGGGGATTATTTCTGCTGATTTTGCATTAGTTGCCGATTTTTTGAAGGAAGCATCCTACCAGATTCGTACCCGAGGATTCTCTAAATATCCCATCTTTGGTGTTTCTCAAAACCCTGTTCAGATAGGTGAACGCCTCATCGGGATGATGGAAATGAACGATAATCAATGGAATTATCACGCTTCTGTTATGGAAGAATACATCGCCAGAGGTATCATTGATAATGAGAATGTGGAGGTTTTTAAATCCAGCTATAAAGACCCCGATGAGTTTTGTTGTCTCTTCGTTCTTGACCGTGACTTTGCAAGTTTTGTGTATATTCCTTTTCCAGAAGACTAATTTTTAGTAATTTAGTGTTCGATATACATACCACTTAAACGCTCAAATGCTCTCTCAATTAATTTCTTTCTTCCGAAGGAAAATCCTTAGAAATAATCAAGACCGTTGGAATTATAAATATGCCAAAGGTGATTGGGAGGGGTTGAAAAACCCTGTCCTAAACAATCGTTTAGAACCTGCCATTCATTTCCTGCAAACACTAAAGCCCAATGCAACTATTTTGGAAATTGGTTGTGGCGAAGGTGTATTCCAACAAATGTTGGATAAGCAAAATTACACTTACTTCGAGGGAACAGATATATCAGATTGGGCAATTGAAAAAGCTCAACAATACGCTGATGAGAAAACGGTTTTTTATGCAGGAGATATGGAAGTGTACACGCCACATAAACCCAAATTTGATGCTATTGTGATAACAGACTCGGTTTATTATAGTAAAAAGCCTCTCCAGCTACTCAAGCGGTACGAAAATTATCTCAATCCTGATGGGCTTTTTATCATTACGATGAACAATTATAAACATTCGGAAAGAGTTTGGAGCGAAATATCGCAAGGTTATCATCAGCTCAAAGAACAAGCCGTTACTAATCAATTTGGGACTTGGGTTTGTAGAGTATTTGCTCCTAAATAAGGAAAAATCAAAAGTAACGATGAATTTGGTATCGTTGAAATAACATTAATTACTGACGTATATCAATAATGATTAGTTACAATTTTAAATAATTTACTCATTATAACACATTTTAAGTTAAACTCTTTAAATTTCAACTTTCATGAGTGTATTATCCGACATCTCTTCGTTTATCGAAAGAAAAATTATTCGTTCCGACAAAGCTCGTTGGGACTTACGCTTCAAAAATGGTTGGTCGTATTTAGAAAATATCGAAGAACTTCCCCGTTTCAGTATCATTGCGGGATACGTTAGATTTCTAAAAACAAACCCCGACGTATTAGAAATGGGTTGTGCCGAGGGCGTGCAGGCAGCCCGTACTGGTAAAGATGCTTACGGCTCGTGGTTGGGTACAGACGTTTCTCCAACGGCTACTGATAGTGCCAATCAACGTTTTGGTGACGAAAAAACAACGTTTGCCCCTGCCGATATGAATGATTTTGAGACAGACAAAAAGTTTGATTTAATTATCATCAACGAAGCCATTTATTATTTGACTCCTATCAAAGAGAAAATGCTCAATAAATATATACCGATGCTAAAACCAGACGGTATGATGATTATTTCCATGAATACGGGTAGAAATACCGACCATGAAACTCGTTGGGGCATTTTATCAGAAATTTTTGACTTGATTGATTCAACTTACACCGAAACTTCAAAAGGTGGCTGGAATATCAAAGTATTAAAGCCTAAAGCGGTTTAATTAATATTGGTACAACTATAATTCATATAAAAGTCGCTCTTTCAATTTTAAAGTTTTGAGGTGTATTTAACGGAAGTCGTTGTTCAAAACGGCGACTTCCGTTAAAACTCTGATATGCAATATCTTTTTTAATCAGTCTAATACCTGAAACCTATCAATACACTTCCCAAGTACCAATCCTGAAAACTCATCCCGTGAAACTATAATAAAGTAGGTGCGGTTATTAATACATGGATAATAAAACTACTATCAGTCAAACACAAACCTCAAAGTCTCAGAGTCCTTCGTATGCTTGGGGGCTTTTAGCTCTTTTGGCTATCATTTGGGGAAGTTCATTTATTTTGGTAAAAAAGAGTTTACACGTTTTTGATGCTTCACAAGTAGGGTCTTTGCGTATTGTGGCAGCTTTTTTATTTTTTCTTCCTTTCTTTATTCTTAATCTCAAACAAATTCCGTTCAAAAAAGCACATTTATTTCTCTTGGTGGGGTGTCTGGGTAATCTGTTTCCTGCTTATTTATTTTCTTTGGCAGGGTCAAAGTTAGACAGTGGTGTTTCGGGTGCATTAAATTCTACTACTCCTTTATTTACCTTAATTGTAGGGGTGCTTTTTTTCAATAATAACATTACTTCACGCCAAACGATGGGCATTATTTTAGGGTTCATCGGTGCATTATTATTGGTTTTAGCAGGAGCGAAGGGGCTACAATTCAACGGTTACGCCTTGTACGTAGTGTTAGCAACGGTGCTGTACGGTTTCAATCTAAATATTACGAAGAAATACCTCACAGACCTAAATTTAAGCCCTTTTTTGATTACCGCTTTTATCTTTATGACCATTGGTCCCGTAGCAATTACGGTATTATTTTCTGGGGATTTTATTCAAAAAGCACAACAACCAGAGGCATTACAACCCATTATTTATGCTGTATTATTAGGCGTGTTGGGTTCGGCAATTGCGATGGTATTATTCAATAAATTAATTCAAGTAACCAGTGCCGTTTTGGCAAGTTCTGTTACGTACCTTATTCCAATTGTTGCTATTATTTGGGGGATTCTGGATGGTGAAACTATACAAATTCAGCACTTTTTAGGTATGGGAATTATTTTAGTTGGTGTATATTTGGTGAATAAATCGTAAAATAACTTTTGATATGCTAAAAGCTACCGTTAATAATCAAACTTTTGAGATACAATCAGATAAAACAGGTATTTCTGTGAATAGCCAGCCCTTTAACTGGGATATGGTAGAGATTAAAGACGGTAATTTTCATATCTTATACAATAATCGTTCGTTCAATGCCGAAGTATTAGAAGCCGATTATCAGACTAAATCATTTTTGATTCAGATTAATAAAAATCAATATACCGTTTCGGTGAAGGACCGCTTTGATATGCTCCTCGACCAAATGGGCATGAGCAATGCCAATACCACGAAAGTAAACGACTTGAAAGCTCCTATGCCTGGGCTTATCGTTGATGTAAAAGTACAGGTAGGGGATTCAGTAAAGAAAGGTGATACGGTCTTAATCTTGGAAGCGATGAAGATGGAAAACGTCTTGAAGTCGGCGGGAGATGGAAAAGTAAAAGCCATCAAAGTTTCGGCAAAGCAAAACGTAGAAAAGAATCAAGTTTTGATTGAATTTGAATAGTTATTTTCTACCGTAATCCGCTGGATTTTCACCCCAAAATTCGGTTTCCCATTTTAATATTTTGTTGGTATAAGTATTGTCTTTTAGCCATTGTTCACCTCTTTCCAAGAGTTGGAAAAGCTCCTCATTTTTCTTGTTACGCTCTAATTTTGTCTTGACCGCTTTATTTTTAACCCAAGCAATAGCCGTTTTTGAATCTGAATAAATTGGCAAGGTTGAATTATGTTTTTTCAAAAAAGCCAATCCGTGAACAATTGCCAGAAATTCACCAATATTGACTGTTCCTTCGGGGAAAGGTCCCATCGAAAAAAGTACCCTTTTTGTACCCGTTTCTACTCCTTGATATTCTAAAACACCAGGATTTCCCGCACAGGCTGCATCCACCGCAATACTTTCTGGATTAGGTTTTCCTACCAAAGCTGCCGATTTTGTTTGTTTCCCCATTATACCCGCTTGCGTTTTTTGCACAGCCTGCCAATAATTACCTTTGAAAGCATTTTCAGCTTCCTGTAAAGTATCGAACGATTTATACTGAGCTTTTTCAAAACCTTTTATTTGTTCTTCGGTTTCAGCCCAAGAGTCAAAAACACCAGTTTTTCGCCCTTTCCAAACGGTATAATATTTTTGTTTTTTTGCCAATGGTTATTTTCGATGTTTGATGTTCGTGGGTCGATGTTAGAAAAATAATAATATTTAGTGAAAAAGGATTTGAAGTAGTGTCCATTTAGAACGGAGGTACATAACTACTGACATTACAAAACTTGCATATTCGCTTTTTCGCAAATCCCTTTTCGCTTGATGAATATTAAAGAGCTAATCTTGTTTTTAAAATCTTGATTGAGATAGCTAATAAAATTACGCCAAAAACTTTTCTTAATACATTAGCTCCCACTTGTCCGAGGCGGTCTTCAATCCATTGTGAAGCCTTTAAAACGATGTAGATAAATACTAAGTTGAGCAAAATACCAACCAAAATATTTACTTCTTCAAATTGTGATTTTAAGGATAAAATGGTTGTCATTGTACCAGCCCCTGCAATCACGGGAAATGCTAATGGCACAATGGAAGCCGCTTTGCTGGCAGCGGCATCTTCTGATTTGAAAATATTTCTACCCAGTGTCATTTCCAGACCAATTAAAAAGATGATTAATGCTCCTGCAATGGCGAACGAATTAATATCAACCCCAAAAAGGTTCAAAATAGACTTCCCAACGTATAAAAAAGCAATCATTAATCCACCAGATACCAACGTTGCTTGTTCAGCGTGAATATCTCCTGTCTTTTTACGGAGGTCAATCACCACTGGGATAGAGCCCAGAATATCAATAACCGAAAAAAGAATGAGCGAAACCGAGATAATTTCTTTGAAGTTAAAGTTTAGTTCCATGATGTTTGATGAATGATATTTGTACCTTATTTCGAGTCTTTTAATATTGATTGTAATGCTTTGATTTCGTTTTCTTCAATTGCAGGAAAATTGGCAACTCTGTAAGTGGTATTCTTCCAAATGCCGTAACCGTTACCAATGGTAATTCCTTTGGCTTTCGTTTTATTTTTAATATTGTCAATCTCTTCCGTAGTTCCTTGAATAGCCAAAACGGTATCAGAACGTACCGTTTTATTCTTAACTAAAACTGTACCAGCGTTATAAGGTGAATTTTCAAAAAACGAATACCAGTCAATAGATTGCTGTTTTATTCTTTCAGAAATTATTGAAATATCAGAAATATTAGATAAAACTTTGTTCAGCAGATAAATTCCTAAAACATTGGGTGTATAATGCGTCTGAAATTGCTGAAAATTTTCGTCAATGAATAATAAACTATTATAAAATTTACGGTCGTTGATTTGTAAAGCACGCTCAAGGGCTTTCGGAGAAACTATCATAATGCCCATGCCAGCGGGTAAGCCCAAACATTTTTGTACCGAGGCAAACCAAAGGTCAGCTTGTACCCAATCTAATGTAATGCCCCCGAAAGAAGAAGTTACGTCCACGGCGATTAGAGCTTCTGAAAATGCTTGTCTAAAGGGTTGTAAATCAACTATTTGTGTACCGTTAGAGGTTTCATTTTGTGTAATACAAACTACATCTGAAAATGGTTCTAATGTTGCTAAATCGGGTAGTGTTTCTAAATCAAAAGTGATTTTTTGTACTTCAGGTACTATTTTTTCGGTGTATTCAGCCCATTTTTTCCCAAAAGCACCGTTGAAAAAGTGAACACTTTGTCTAATGGTAAGCGACTGAGCAATAATCTCCCAAGCCTCCGTAGCCGAAGAAATAAAATAGATGCGATAATCTCGGGGAATGTGTAATTTTTGGTGCAAAATTTCAATAGCTCCTCGGGTTATATCCATACATTCAAGGCTACGGTGATTCACACTCAATATTCCTTCTGCATAGGCATCTTGCAGATATTGAGCCACCTGTGGATATATTTTGGAAGGTCCGGGATAAAAGGTAATCATATTTTAAGGTTTGGAAGTTGGGCTTTATCGTCAATCAAACGCATTGACTAATCCTTAAATGCTAACTAATTCGTTTTCTTGCAAATCGCTTTTCGCTGAACCCCTACAACCCACTATAAAAAGGTTTGAATAGCGAAGTCATACCCACGAAGCCCAAAACCAATGATGATTCCTACGGCTTTTTTACTGATAAAACTTTTATGACGAAATTCTTCACGGGCGTATACATTAGAAATATGAACCTCCACAACGGGCGTTTTTACGCCTGAAATGGCATCGGAAATGGCAATGGATGTATGCGTAAAAGCCCCAGCATTCAGTACGATACCGTCGTAACTGAAGCCAATTTCATGAATTTTATCAATCATAAAACCTTCA
>JALONS010000078.1 GCA_025454855.1 Arcicella sp. | reverse complement strand
CATACAATAATCCATGTAAGAACCATTGATTAATTGTCCGTTATCATCGTATAAAGCTCCTTCCAACAGGGCTTGACCAATTCCCTGAGCTAATCCCCCGTGGATTTGTCCGTCCACAATCATAGGATTAATTACATTTCCCACGTCATCCACCGCAATAAACCTTTTTAAAGTAACTTTGCCCGTTTCTTTATCTATCTCCACAACGGCGATATGACAACCAAATGGATAGGTAAAATTGGCTGGGTCATAAAAACTCGAAAAATCTAACCCCGGTTCTAATCCTGCTGGATAAACGTGCGGAACGTAGGCGGTGAGTGCCACATCGCCAAAGCTAATGGATTTGTCAGTACCTTTCACCGTAAATTTCCCATCCGAAAACTCGATATCATCGGGGTTTGCTTCTAATTTATGGGCAGCTATTTTGGCTCCTTTCTCAATGATTTTCTCTAAACTTTTCACGATAGCACTACCCCCAACTGCCAATGAACGTGAACCGTAAGTTCCCATCCCGAAAGCCACTGATTCAGTATCTCCATGATGAATTTCTACGTCATCCATTGAAATCCCCAATTTATCAGCTACCACTTGAGCAAACGTTGTTTCATGTCCTTGTCCGTGCGAGTGAGCCCCCGTATAAACCGAGATTTTGCCCGTTGGTTGAACACGTACCTGACCCACTTCATAAAGCCCCGCTCTTGCTCCTAAAGCCCCAACTACTGCCGAGGGGGCAATTCCACAGGCTTCAATATAAGTAGAAAAACCAACACCCAATAATTTATTAGTTTTGGCGGCTTCAGCTTGGTCTTTTCTAAACTGTTCATAACCAAGCATTTCCACACCCCTCTCCAATACCTTGTGGTAATCACCCGAATCATACTGCAAAGCAACTTGCGTTTGGTAGCCTGGTTGGTTTACACCATCAAATGGAGGTATAAAATTTTGTAAACGTAATTTAACGGGGTCCATTCCCATCTCGTGAGCCGCCAAATCCATGAGTCGCTCCAATAAATAGGTAGCCTCAGGACGACCCGCCCCACGATAAGCATCTACGGCATTGGTGTGCGTGAAAGCACAAGTCATGTCTAAATGTATTTTGGGGGTGGTATAAAGACCTTGTAATAATGTTCCGTGAAGATAAGTTGGTACCGCTGGAGCAAAAGTAGATAAGTATGCACCTAAGTTTGCCCACGTTTTAATTCTTAGACCAACGATATTGCCATCTCTATCAAAACCCATTTCTGCTTCTGATACGTGGTCTCTTCCGTGTGCATCAGTCAAGAATGCCTCTGAACGGTCACAAGTCCACTTTACGGGTCTTCCAATCTGCCTTGAACACCAAGTTACTAAGGCTTCTTCGGTATAATGGAAGATTTTTGAACCAAAACCACCACCCACATCAGGACCCACAATTCGGACTTTATGTTCTGGAATGCCCAAACAAAAGGCACACATCAAAAGGCGAATGAGATGCGGATTTTGGGTTGATGTATAAAGTGTGTAGCGGTCATTTGTTTTATCATAGTCACCAATTGCCGAACGGGGTTCAATAGGATTGGGAACCATCCTTTGGTTGGTAAAATCTAATTTAGTAATATGGTGAGCAGTAGCCATTGCCTCATCAACCTCTGCTTTAGAATTACCAATTTCCCAATCGAAAGCGATGTTATTCGGGGCTGATTCATGCACTAATGGTGCATTCGGTTGCACGGCATCTTTGGGATTGGTAACTGCCCCTAATGTTTTGTAAACGATTTCTACGGCATCGGCAGCATCAGCCGCAATTTCTTTGCTTTCCGCAATGACCACAGCAATTGCATCGCCAATGTGTTTGACGGTTGCACCTGTGGCTATCAGTAATGGATGTGGAGGCTCTTTCATGGTTGTGCCGTCCTTAAAATTCACTTGCCAACCCGCAGGAACTCCATTAATGCCTGATTTTGCAATATCATCACCTGTAAAAACTGCGACAACGCCTTCCATTGCTACGGCGGCTGAAATATCAATGGATTTAACAATGGCATGGGCATGAGGACTACGGACGATGTAGGCATACGTTTGTCCGTACAAAATCATGTCGTCGGTATATTTACCGTTGCCTGTGATAAATCGTTTGTCTTCGACCCTTTTGACTGATTGACCTATATATCTATTGCTCATTTTTTCTTTTGTTTATTTTATGAAGAATCACATTTTTTCAGCAGCGTATTGAACGGCTCTAACGATGTTGTGATAACCTGTACAACGACAAAAATTTCCCTCTAAAGCATGGCGTATTTCCTCCTCGGTGGGCTTAGGATTATTTTTCAATAAATCTACCGAACACATAATCATTCCTGGGGTACAAAAACCGCATTGTAAACCATGACATTCTTTGAATCCTTCTTGAAGTGGATGTAAATTTTCTCCGTCCGATAAACCCTCAATAGTAGTAATTACAGAACCATCTGCCTGTGCAGCCAAAATAGAGCATGATTTGACGGCTACTCCGTCCATCTGAACGGTACAAGCACCACAACTACTGGTATCACAACCCACGTGCGAACCCGTAAGTCTTAACGTATCACGGAGATAATGAACCAAAAGCGTTCGAGATTCAACGTCATGGCTTACTGATTTGCCATTAACCGTCATTGAAATTTTTACACTCATTTTTTGAAAGATTGTTTTTGGATATTTTTATGTTCGTAATGGATGATAATTGTTCGGATTAGACTAATTCTTCTTCAAAGTTTTCAAAAAATTGCTTAGTCAAGGAATTAGCAACGCCACTCAAAACCCGCTGCCCCGTTCTGGCTAAAAGCCCAGATAATTTGGCATCCCCCTCAAATGATAGTTCCGTTTGATTATTGCCTAAATCAGTAAGATTTATTTTGATTTCCGCATCGGCATTCCCAATTTTACTGTTCTGGGTAACATTTAAGGTGAACGTTTGAGGTTCTTGAATGTTGGTTAGGGATAAACCTCCCGAAAACTTGCCACTTACGGGACCCAATTTTATCTCTGAAATGGCTTCGTATTCGTTTTCTGTAATTTTTTCTAATCGAGAAATACCGGGAACTATTCGGGCTAAAATATCGGTATCCATCAATTTTCCCCATATCAATGTTGGAGGAGCATTTAATGTGTGCGAGCCACTAAGAAGCATTTTAAATACGTTTTAGATTGGTAATTTTGCGAAAACTGTTTTCAGCACTTTAAATAAGTTGAATTATTTAACTATTTTATTAAACTTTTTTTATATTTCAAAATTAATTGGAGGGTATTTGTGAAAATCTTTGATTAATACAAACGTATATGACCCTCACTCTTGGAAAAGTATAACAAACGCCATTTGCAGAATATGAAAGAGATTAGAACCATTATTGAAGCCTATAAAAATACCGACCTAAAAAAAAATAATGTGGCATTAGCAACGGTAGTGAGAGTAGAGGGGTCTTCTTACCGTAGAACGGGGGCAAGAATGTTAATTTCTGATGCTGGAGAATGGGTTGGGGGGATTAGTGGTGGTTGCTTGGAAGGTGATGCTTTAAAAAAAGCTAAATTGGCAATTGCTCAACGGAAACCTACTTTGGTTACTTATGATACTACCGATGATGACCCTTATCAAATTGGTGTTGGGTTGGGTTGTAACGGTATCATTGATGTTTTATTAGCCCCACTAAACACCCAAGACCCCAATAATCAAGTTTTACTATTAGAAAAATGCCTTGATGCTCGTTCTCCTAATATCATCTTGACTGTAACACATTTGAGTGGGAAATGGGATGAATTATCACTTGGTGATGCTTTTAGGTATGAATCATCGGCTCAATTATCAACGATTTTTCATAATCATACTTTTAGAACTACTCTGATTGAAGACATTGAAACCTGTTTCAAAACACAAAAATCTGAAACGAAGGTTTACCCAACACTGGAAGGAACAGTACAGTTTTTTATTGAATTTATTCCTCCTGCACTTCATTTAGTTCTGCACGGTGGCAATTATGATATTTACCCCATGGTCAAATTAGCCAAAGAAGTGGGTTGGAAAGTTTCGGTAGTTTGTAATCCACTGAAAGTACATAAATCTCTCTTCAGTATGGCAGATGCCGTTATTGAGAAAGACAAATCCTCTGAGATTGAGCTTGATAACTATACAGTTGCTTTGTTGATGGCACATGACTATAATACTGATTTTGATAACTTAAAGTATTATCTCAATACTACAATTCCGTATATCGGAATGCTTGGTCCGAAGAAACGAACCGATAAAATGTTCACAAAGCTGGCGGAGGATGGAAACCCAGTTTCGGTAGAAAACTTAGAACGAATAGCCACGCCAGTGGGTTTGGATATTGGAGCGAGTACTCCCGAAGAAATCGCCATTTCGATTATTGCTGAAATCAAAACTTTTTACACGGGGAGGAACGGGCAAAGGCTTACTTTCAGAAAAGGAGCTATTTATGAGGAATAAATTGAATAAGTGATAAGATAAAAGTTTAACCTTGCCACCTATTCCCTCACTTTTTTACAAACTTTCGTTGGTAATATTTTTGGTCAATTTTTACGTTTACAAGGTATGTTCCTGAGCCAAAACTTTGCGTATTAATTTCTAAATCATTGCTCCCTCCTACGCCATAAGTATCTGAATAGTAAACTCTTCTACCTAAGATATCATAAATTTCCACTAATACTGGTTTGAAGTCTTGAAGGCTAAAACCCAACGAAATTCTTTCCTGAGCAGGATTCGGATAAAGATTGAAATCAACGCATTCATCACAATACGTAATGGGGGTAATTTGCGTTTGTTTCCCAGCGTTTTTACAGGATAAATTTACCTTAGCGTTTACGATAAGATAACTACTTTCAGGTATTTTTATCTTCAAATTATGTTCCCCGTCTGAGATATTTGAGAGTTTAAAAGCAAAACCATGCCGTGCCGTACCCGTGTACCGTTGCGAAGCTGGATTTAAGCTATCTGCAAGTCCCGTTTTAATAACTTTACCATCCAACTGCACTTCGTACTTTACGTTCTTATTGATATTACTTTTATCCACAATCCAACCGTAACCACCCTGACAATCAGCTTTTTCTAAGATGCCATCGTATTCGGCATTAATGCCCGAATTAGCACAAATAGGATTATTTTCTTTGATAAAATCCTCCTCCATTACCACCTCAATTGGCATTCCACCGTTAGCATTGGCAATATTCTGCCAGTCGGTAATGGCTTTACAACGCTTGGCTCCTCCCACACAACCTCCATCGAACAGGAATTCTGATAATTTAAAGCTCATCTTTCCCTTAGTTTGAACTTGAATAGGCGATTTATTATCTAACCATTTCCGCTTAATCATGTCAATATATTTAGGAGAACTTTCTAATAATTCTAAGGGGGTTTTTCCAGAAACTCCGGGGAAATACGCCACTAATTTGGCTCCGTGAGCAAAACATTGGTCAATTTGTTGGTAAGATTCTAAAGAATTAACCGCTGATTCGGTCTGGCTCGAGGCAATTCTATCAATAATTGCTTCGTTCATTACCCACTTATTAGGCATATTACTTCGGATTAAATCCATCCCGAAGCGATGGTTGTAATTGAGGTAGTCGTTTATCTTGATGCCATCCGTACCCTCGCCCAAATCTTGAAAAGCCATTGTTCCTCTCCGAGTGGATAAATCATCAAAAACAGAACCGTAATCGTTAATTATTTTAAATGGACGAGTCGTTTTAACTGCCTTCACAGTTTGAATAAACTCTGTGTTGTACCGTTTCAGCATAAAATGACGAAATTTATACCAATCTTGTCCGTCGTTTCCTTCAAAAGATAGTTCGTGGTAAATACTGTATTTAGGTTCAATTTCATTAAATGACTTTAGGTTATTGTAGGATTCTCCCCAAGCCTTTCTGAGTATGGCAATATCATTGCAATATTTTCTTCTTAACCAAACCCGATACGCTTCTTTCATCGGTTGGGAATAATCAAACAAACCTGTACCGATTCCTGTGCTTCCATACGGATAACCTAATTCTTGCTCGCCCGTGGTGGCTAAACTTACGTATAAAATATCTCCGTTATCTTGGTATTTTTTGTATCGCTCTATCACTTCGGTCGTAAAGGTTTTTAATCTCACTAAACTTGAATTAGCCGCAAAAGAGGTCATGCTTCTTTTACCCGGACCCGACTGGGCGTAATCGTATTTGCCATCACCATTGAGCATAATTTCATCGGGATTGAAGTTAGAACACCACTGGTTTTTTCTATCGTCGCCGCACCATCCATCAATCCAAATACGCAAACCTATTTTCATTCCTAATTCAGCGGCTCTTTTCATTTGATTATCCACCTGAATCCAAGGGTTGGGCGTATTGGCACGATACACCTTCACGTAGTCCCAAAGTACGGCAATATTAACGGCGTTAAAGCCCAATTGATGAGCTTTTTCAATTTCTTTGATTCCTAAATCATTGGGTTTTTCTTCGATATTCACCAACACCAATGCCAGATAACGCTGATTATCTTGGGCAATCACTGATTGAGCTACCAATAGACATAAGATTGTAAATATCTTTTTTAACATAATATTTGGGCTTTCGGTTATGGACTTCTTTGATGTCGCAAAACCTCACCTCCTAACCCCTCTCCAATGGACAGGGGAGGAAAATAGGGTCGAATGCCCCCTCTCCGATGGAGAGGGGTTAGGGGTGAGGTTTTTTCGACTCAAATTTAACTTGCGACATTATGTATATACTTCCGTTCGGTTATCAACTGTCGGATTTCTATGGCTTAAATAAGTTCGTCTGACGGATTCATGGTTACTCTATGTTTTTGATTAACAGCCGATAACTGACCGCCGACAGCCAAACTAATATCCTTTCACTAAATCCACATTATTGATTAATTCTTTCCCTTCTTCAAAAAGTCTTAAATTATTGATAAAAAACACCACTTTATCTGCACTTTCTTCTGCCCAGCCTCCTGATGAATGTTGCGTTAGTAATACATTGGGCATATTCCAAAGTGGACTTTCGGTTGGTAAAGGTTCAATTTCGGTTACATCTAAAACGGCTCCCAAGATTTTATTATTTTGTAAAATTTCAATTAAAGCATTTTCATCTACGGCTGACCCTCTGCCCACATTGACAAATAAAGCGGAAGGTTTGAGCATCTCTAAATACGTTTTATTGATGAGTCCGATGGTTTCTTTGGTTTCTGGTAACGTAGCAATTAAAATATCGGTTGTAGGTAAAAACTCCGCCAATTGTCCGATGGTTTTAGAGTTTAATACCGTAGTGTCACACTCAAAGCCAGATAATAACTGTTTGATTTTCATTCCAATAGTACCACTACCCAATATCAGCACTTTCTTTTTGTTTAGTAGATACAGGGTTTCTCGGATGGGTGTACCAATCCACTCATTTTTAGTCTGCAATCGGGTTAGTTCATCAATTCTACGATATATGGCTAAAATACCCGCTAAGGTGGTCTCTGCTACGGACTGTCCAAAAAAACCTTTGAGATTAGTTAAATGATAAGAATACTCTTTGAGATTTTGGTAAGGGTCAAGCCCCGTGGAATTTAATTGTAGCCATTTCAACTGCGAACTGGCGTTTAACCAATCTAAAGGCACATTTCCGTAGCAAATATCACAAGTCAAAAACTTGGCTTTTAACTCTTCATTAATGATACCTTCACCAATAATTACTTCGTAGGCAGGTTCGAGGGCGTTTTTAAATTGTTGATAAATAGATTCTTGGAATTTTGTATGAATGTAAATTTTCATAAAATGTTGGCTGTCTTACTTCGACTCAATTATTGTTATTTCTTTCAATTTTCACAGGAACGATTCCTGCGTTACTAATATTTTGTCAGTTTGAAAAAATCCTTTTCTGTTATGTTGGCACTGATTTTAAGGATTTCTGCCAATCTGTCATAAAAAAATCTACTGGCATTAAGATTGTTGAAATTAAAGAAAACTTAGGTAAAAACTTATTCAAATAATAAATTAATAAACAAAATGGGAAAAATTATCGGTATAGACTTAGGAACTACCAACTCTTGCGTAGCTGTAATGGAAGGTAATGAGCCAGTCGTAATCGCTAACTCAGAAGGTCGTCGTACTACACCTTCAATCGTTGCTTTCTTAGATAATGGCAACGGTGAACGTAAAGTCGGAGATGCCGCCAAACGTCAGGCTATCACTAATCCTAAAAACACTATTTCTTCTATCAAACGTTTCATGGGTAAACGTTATTCAGAAGTAGGAAGCGAATTAAAAACGATTGCTTATACCGTTGAGCAAGGTTCAAATGATACTCCACGTGTTCGCATCGGCGACCGTCTTTATACTCCCCAAGAAATCTCGGCACAGATTCTTACGAAAATGAAACAAACTGCCGAAGATTATTTAGGACAAACGGTTTCGGAAGCGGTAATTACGGTTCCTGCTTATTTCAACGATGCAGAACGTCAGGCTACGAAAGAGGCTGGACAAATTGCTGGTTTAGATGTAAAACGTATCATCAACGAACCAACTGCGGCTGCTTTAGCTTACGGTTTGGACAAAGGTGGTAAAGATATGAAAATCGCTGTATTCGACTTAGGTGGCGGTACTTTCGATATTTCAGTATTAGAATTAGGTGATGGCGTATTTGAAGTAAAATCAACCGACGGTGATACACACTTAGGTGGTGACGACTTCGACCAAGTAATCATCGAGTGGTTAGCTAATGAGTTTAAAAACGACGAAGGCGTAGATTTGCGTAAGGATGCGATGGCTCTTCAACGTTTGAAAGAAGCGGCTGAAAAAGCAAAAATCGAATTATCGTCTGGTGCATCTACTGAAATCAACTTACCTTACATCTTCCCAGTGGACGGTATGCCTAAGCACTTGGTACGTACTTTATCTCGTGCTAAATTTGAGCAATTGGCAGATTCTTTGATTCAGAGAATGTTAGAGCCTTGCCGTAGAGCCATGAAAAACTCAGGTTACTCAAACTCAGACATCGACGAAGTTATCTTGGTGGGTGGTTCAACTCGTATTCCTAAAGTAGTAGAGGAAGTGGAGAAATTCTGGGGTAAAAAAGCATCAAAAGGTGTGAACCCTGATGAAGCCGTAGCCATCGGTGCAGCAGTACAAGGTGGTGTATTGACGGGTGAGGTGAAAGACGTATTATTATTAGACGTTATTCCATTGTCATTGGGTATTGAAACAATGGGTGGTGTTTTTACAAAATTAATCGAGGCAAACACAACCATTCCTACCAAAAAATCAGAAACTTTCTCAACGGCTTCTGACAATCAACCTTCGGTAGAACTGAACGTATTGCAAGGTGAACGCCCAATGGCGGCAAATAACCGTTCATTAGGTCGTTTCCACTTAGACGGTATTCCACCCGCACCACGTGGCGTGCCACAAGTAGAAGTTACTTTCGACATTGACGCAAACGGTATCTTGCACGTTTCGGCAAAAGACAAAGGAACTGGCAAAGAAAGCAATATCCGTATTGAAGCATCAAGCGGTTTGACCGATGCAGAAATCGAAAGAATGCGTCAGGAAGCGAAAGCTAACGAGGCAGCGGATAAAGCCGAGAAGGAAAAAATTGAAAAAATCAACCAAGCAGATTCATTGATTTTCCAAACGGAGAAACAATTGAAAGAATTTGGGGATAAATTGTCAGAAGGCAACAAAACAGCCATCGAAAATGCTTTGGCAGGTTTACGCACGGCTCACGGCTCACGTGATGTAACGGCAATCGACACCGCTTTAGAAGCCTTGAACAATGCTTGGGCGGCAGCATCGCAAGAGATGTACGCACAAGGTGGACAAGATGCTCAACCCACTGGAGATGCTGGACAAACCGCAGATGCAGGTTCGAGTACCCAAGCGGAAGATGTGCCTTTTGAGGAAGTTAAGTAATAACATGAAAATCCCCTTAGATTTGTTTCTGAGGGGATTTTCAATATTTAAAGGTCATGTTTAAGCTAAATTAAATTATGGAATTAGAATCTGATAATGAGAAATTTGAAATAGAGAAAAGAAGGTATATTGATTCGTTAATTGAAATAAAAAATAAGAGTGATGATGACTACGAAAAAAATGTGACGTTTATTTCTTCTGGTACACTTTTACTTTCAATAACATTTATTGAAAAAATAATTTCATTAAATAAATCAAACGCTACATGGACACTTATTTTAAGTTGGATTTTTTTGTGTTTGACTCTTGTTGTAAATCTATTCTCACATCAATTATCAAGTTGGTATCATGAAAAATCTATTGAGGAATATGATTATGATGTTACAAATAATATTGTAAAAAAGAGAAATAAAGAAATTAGGTATATTAATTGGGGAACTACATTTACATTAATTTTGGGAATGATTTTTTTTAATTATATTTTGTTCAATAAACGCAATACATATGTCACAAGAAAAGAATAATTCAGAAAAAAAGAATGATTCATGTTATATTGAGAAAGGTAGAACTATGAGTATACCGACAAGAAGATTGGTAGAAATAAAACCAGTAGAATCCTCTACTCCTTCACCAAAACCTCAACAAGATTCTAATAATGGGAATAGTAAAAAAGAATGAAAATGACATCATTCATCAATATCATAATGATTTTGTATTAATTCAATAATTATTTTATTGCCGTTGTTTGTATCCACCCACTGGTGACGCTGAACAAACCGCAGACGCTGGTTCAAGCTCGCAAGCGGAAGATGTGCCTTTTGAGGAGGTGAAGTAACGTAGATTTCGGAATTACGATTTTGGATTTCGGATTTATAGAGAACGCCCTTAGATTTTTCTGAGGGCGTTCTTATTTGTTTTACCGTAAAATAAAAATAAAATTGATGTAGATTGAGCCTATTAATATTTTCTTAATTTTGCGAGATACAAAAGTTGTATTTACGCAATAATAGTGCAGTACTTTAAAATTCTAAAAATAAACTATTTAAAATAGTGCAGTATTAATTAGAACTTGCGTATATTTATGAGTTATGGGCAATTATAGAACGACACAATGAAAAAACTTCTGACATTTTTAATATTGACATTGACAATATCGGTTTTTGGACAAATTGAAAAGAAAGGAAATCCGACCGACTTTATACCAAAAGGATATGTTTTATTTGAGAAAATATTAGGCGACTTGAATAGCGACAGCATTGAAGACTGTGTTCTTATAATCAAAGGGACAGACACAAATAAAATTATTACAGACAAAAATCGTGGAATACTAGACCGAAACCGAAGAGGAATTATCGTGTTATTCAACAAAGGTGGACAGTATGACTTAGTTGCCAAAAACTATGACTGCTTTTCTTCTGAAAATGAAGACGGTGGTGTTTATTTTGTACCTGAACTTTCTGTTCAAATAAGCAAAGGAAACTTATATTTTCATTACGGACACGGCAGATATGGATATTGGAAATACACGTTCAGATTCCAAAAATCAGATTTTGAGTTAATTGGTTATGATGCAAATGAAAATCGGGGACCTATAATTAACAGTGAAACAAGCATAAATTTTTCAACAAAAATCAAGCAGACAAAGGTAAACACAAACAAAAACGCAGAAAGTGGAGAGGAAGTATTTAAGACAGCAACTTCAAAAATAAAAATAGACAAGTTGATGAGACTTTCAAACATTAAAGATATAGATGAACTTGAAATGTACAACTATTGACCAAGAAATAACTGCCCATAACATCGGTTTGGCAAAAGCAGGGCAGACGGAAGTAATTGAATATTTGTGCTTCTATCAACATTTGTGCTATATTTGGGCTGACGGTTTTCAAAGCCCTGCCTTCGCCAAGCCGTAAACCGTTATCTGCCATTCTATGAGACCCTGCAAACATTCAACAGACTAACAAGACGAAGAACCAATGCCCACCCACCACCCTAAAATATTATTTGAAATATTGCAGAAAGTGAAAACGATTTGTATATTTGCCAAATAATGTCAAGACAAAAATATGTCAAACATCTTTGGAAATAAATTAAGGACTTTAAGAGAGGAAAAGCAAATTCCTCAAAGACAATTAGCTTCTGTTTTAGAAATAGACACAGCAACTTATTGTAAAATTGAAAAAGGCGACAGACGAGCAAAACGAGAACAAGTAATGACTCTTTCTGAAACTTTAAAAACAGGCTTCAAAGAATTGCTTCAATTATGGTCGGCTGACAAAGTTTATGAAATTATTGAAAACGAAGATGATGCGACACAGATACTAAACGTTGTTGCTGAAAGTATCGTAAATTATCAAACTAAAACAGCCAAAGTATGAAGCCATTAGTAAAATATAGAGGTGGAAAGTCAAAAGAAATACCTCAAATAATCAAACACATACCAAAATTTGATGGACGATATATTGAGCCATTTTTTGGTGGCGGAGCTTTGTATTTTCATTTAGAACCTAAAAAAGCGATAATAAATGACATAAATTCAAAATTAATTGCGTTTTACAACGGAGTTAAAAACGATTATGACAAACTACGAATTGAACTTGACGAAATAGAACGACTTTACAGTTTAAATAGACGAAGTTTTGAAGAACTAAAAAGTAAAACACCCGAATTGAGAGTTGAAGACGACAACGATACTCTTTATTACCAACTCAGAGATATGTTTAATGACTTGTCTGAAAAAAAATATTCAGATGCGTTGCTGTATTTTTTTATAAATAAAACAGCTTATTCGGGTATGATACGTTATAATTCAAAAGGCGAGTTTAATGTACCTTATGGACGATATACCAACATTAATACTTCGTTGGTAACTAATGCACATCATAAATTACTTTCCAATACAGACATATTTAATCTTGACTATTCTAATATTTTTGAAATGGCAGAAGATGATGATTTTATGTTTTTAGACCCACCTTACGATTGCGTTTTTTCTGATTATGGAAACACAGAACATAAAGACGGTTTCAATGAAAAAAATCATACTGAATTATCAAACGCCTACAAAAATTTAAAATGTAAAGCATTAATGGTTATTGGTAGAACACCTTTAACTGAAAAACTTTATAGCGATATGATAGTAGATGAATACGGTAAATCTTATGCTGTAAATATTAGAAACAGATTTAAGTCAACAGCTACTCATATACTTATTTCCAATTATGGCAACGTAGCACAAAAAAAATTCCCTGAATTAAAGTTCCAAGAGGAATTAGCATTTTAAAAAATTATGGCAAGAATTGATAGCAAGGTAATATTTGTAACCACATCGCCAAGGACTCCTTCTAAAATGATTCCAGAAATAGAATTATTGAATAGGAATTTTGAAGGGCAAGAATGGAATAACGAAACTCAAATTTCGTTTATGGAACTATTGAAAGAAGAAAATTTTTTCAATGGCGAAGGTGCAAATGACCCTGCTTTTAGTGCAAGAGATAGAATTAACCGAGCACCAAAATCATTAGGTTTTGTTGTGCTTTCGCCAACTATTCATTTGACTCCAGCAGGTTTAGAATTAGTAAATTCAAGAAGAAAAGACGAAATATTTTTAAGGCAATTATTAAAGTTTCAAGTTCCATCGCCTTATCATAAACCTTCCGAAAATTCAGCAGATTTTTGGGTTAAACCTTATCTTGAATTATTTCGTTTGGTTAGACATTTTGGTTCATTAAAATTTGATGAACTAATGATTTTTGGTTTGCAGTTAGTTGACTATCGTCAATTTGATACTATTGTAGCTAAAATTGATGCTTTCAGAACGGCAAAAGCACAATATCAAGGCAATGCCAAAAAATTCAAGGCTGAATATTTAGATGCTGAATTACGACAAATTTATAACGATGATATAGTTGCAGGCAACACCAAAACAAGGCAAACTAATGATGCTTCAATTACCAAATTTTTAAAAACAAAAGCAAGTAATTTGCGTGATTATGCAGATGCTTGTATAAGGTATATAAGAGCGACAGGATTAGTAAATATTTCACACATTGGAAAATCTGTTTCAATCGTAATTGAAAAAATTGAAGAAGTAGATTATTTCTTGCAACATACAGACAGAGAACCTTGCTTCATTGACAATGAAAGCGAATATGTAAATTATCTTGGCAATGCAGAAACACCAACTTTATTAACAGATAACAGAGCGTTACTTTTCAATAAAATTCAAACAGAATTTTCACATATTTCAATTAGCGAAGAAACCAGTTTACAACAATTAAAAGAAATTTTTGCAGACGAATTAGAAAGCAGAAAAGAGCAAATAATTTCAGACCAAGTAACTGCCATAAAAGACTATCGTTTGTTTGAAGAAATCAATTCAACTTTTGACCAAATCATTGACAACTCACTTTATGACACACCTTTAATGTTAGAATGGAACACTTGGAGAGCAATGACAATGTTAGACGGAGGAAATATAAAAGCAAACTTAAAATTCGATGATTTTGGAAATCCAATGGCAACAGCACAAGGAAATATGGCTGACATTGTTTGTGATTATGGAGATTTTGGTTTGACTGTTGAAGTTACAATGCAAGGTGGGCAACGACAATATGAAACAGAAAGCGAACCTGTTACAAGACATCTTGCAAAAGTGAAAAAAGAAACAAATAAACCAGCGTATTGTTTATTCATTGCACCGAAAATAAACGAGGCTTGTATTGCACATTTTTACGCTTTACATAAAATGAACATTAGTTATTATGGTGGAACTTCTACAATCGTTCCTTTACCATTGAGCGTATTTGTAAAAATGGTTGAAGACTCACATAATGCAGACTACGTTCCAGAACCAAGACACATTCAACGATTTTTTGAGCGTTCTAACGAATTGGCAAACACAACGACAAGTGAAGTGGAATGGTATAACGAAATAACAAACGAAGCCTTAAATTGGCTGACAGCATAACGACCGAAAAAAGAACGGTAGATAACATGGGTTCCTTTGTAAATAGTTTTTGCATTTTTCTTTGAAAGTTTATATGAATTAGAAGAAATATACTAATAACTAAGCTCAATCATTTCTCTTTACCCACAGAAATATCAACCCAACTTTTACCTTAAAAGACAAAACGTTGATGGTAGTAAAATTTGTGAAAACTCTCCATGTTCTTGTTTTCACAGGTTTTTACAATTCCCTCTTTTT
>JALONS010000077.1 GCA_025454855.1 Arcicella sp. | reverse complement strand
GATTTTCGACCCTGAGTGGGAGAAAAATAAAGCAAAACGTGAAGCCGAAGCCCTAAAAGAAAAAGAAGAAGACCATAAATGGAATTTCTTGAAGGATGTAAAGGTTTTGGAACGCTTGAAGTCCATTAAAGAAAAGATGTTTTTGAAAATGCAAGCCAAGCGAGTAGCGAGGCAGGGGGTGTAGGCTAAACTATTAAGACAACAAAACCACGAATGAACAAAGAAAATCAAAACACAGAATGGAAAGAATCTTGGCGTGACGAATACCTCAAATGGATTTGTGGTTTTGCCAATGCACAGGGCGGTGTTTTGTTCATCGGGAAGAATGATAAAGGTTTTGTTACGGGTATCAGCGATGCGAACAAATTGTTGGAAGAAATCCCCAATAAGGTGCGAGACATTCTCGGGATAATTGTGGACGTAAATCTTCTTTCGGAAAATGAGAAAGAATATCTTGAAATCTTGACCGAAGCCTACCCTTATCCCATTTCTTACAAAGGTCAATATCATTACAGAAGTGGTAGCACCAAGCAAGAATTGAAAGGGGCGGCTTTGGATAAATTTCTGTTACAAAAACAAGGTAAACGTTGGGAGGGAGTGCCAGTACCTAACGTAAGCGTAACGGATTTGAGCGAAGAGGCTTTTGCGGAGTTTCGTCACCGAGCCAATCGGAGTAAAAGATTAGAGGCAGATACTTTGCAGGAGTCAAATGCTGTGTTGTTGGATAAACTTCATTTGGTGGAAGGAAAATACCTCAAACGGGCTTCATTGCTACTTTTTTACCCCGACCCAGAGAAGTTTGTAACGGGTGCATTTATCAAAATTGGGTATTTTAAATCTGATACCAACCTGATTTTTCAAGATGAAATTCATGGGCATTTGTTCAATCAAGTCAATAAAACGCTTGATTTATTGCTGACAAAATACTTACGAGCGACCATCAGATACGAAGGTGTGGGGCGAATTGAAGAATACCCGTACCCCGAAAATGCCCTTCGGGAAGCCTTGCTCAATGCTATTGCCCATAAAGATTACAGTTCGGGCATACCGATTCAGATACGGGTTTATGACGATAAATTGAGTATTTGGAACAGCACCCAACTACCCGAAGATTGGACGATTCAACGCTTGACCGAGATACATTCATCGCAACCCTATAATCCAGCCATCGCCAATTGTTTTTTCCGTGCGGGATTTGTAGAATCTTGGGGCAGAGGCACTTTGGAGATTATCAGAGAATGTGCAGAATACGGAATCCCAGAGCCTACTTTTACTTTTGATTCGGGGGTTTGGATTGAGTTTAAGGGAAAGGAAGGTAAAAGTAGTTCGGAGAAAATGTCGAGGAAAATGTCGGGGAAAATGTCGGGGAAAGTTTTAGCGTTAATTACAGAAAATCAATACATTACGATTCCAGAAATGGCCTCAACTATTGATGTAACAGAACGAACTATTGAAAGAGCTATCAAAGAATTAAAATCTGCCCAAATGATAGAAAGAATTGGACCAGATAAAGGTGGGTATTGGCAAGTGATTGAGAAGTGAAAAACGACGGGTGTATGCTCAGTAAACTGCCCTTCCCTTATAACGTCCGAAACGATTTCGTTTTATGACGTAAACTTACGGAAATAAGTTGGAAAATATATTGAAAACAATGTTAGTAAAGCCTAAAAAAAGACTTTCAGATAAATACAGAGGGATTCTTAGTAAAAAGCAAAGTGAAAGTCTGAATAAACATATCACAGAAATGCGTAGCGAATGGAAAAGTTTATCGTAACTGTCATTGCGAGGCACGAAGCAATCTGTTGGATTGATACAATTGAATTTAAAGGTCATTCCTCGTAAGGAAACAGATTGCTTCGTGCCTCGCAATGACAATAATAGGCACAAATAATTTTACCTTAGAAACCATTGCCCTGATTGAAAACATTAAAATATTACCTTGATAATGGTTTCGGGGGAGGTTGTGGGTGTGTGAGCTTTACGCTTGATTATCAGATATTTATCAATTAAAATATATTTGTTTGATTGGTTTTGTATGTGTTGTGGATAAAAAGCATCAAACAGAATAACGTGCGAGTTTAGAACATCAAAAAAAATGAAAAATATAATAATTGTAATAAAAGCCTTTACCGCTATATTTCTACTAATATCTTGCAAGAGCAATGATGTCATCACTGATAATGTGATAAAAGTTGAATGTTTGTTAAAAAGCTATGTTATTAACTACGATGATTCTACAAGAATTGAGTTACAATTAAATCATAACGATAAAAATGTAGTGCATGAGTACATTAGAAATTATGTTAATCGAAATTCCAGAAGCCAAAAAACTACATTTCAAAATTATGAAGAGAATTTAGGTTCTGAATCAAAACCTTATATCATAGAGACTGCCTATCCAGATTCAAGAACCTTACCCTCAACCTCCTCAGCTCAACCATCAATTAGAAAGTATTATTGTGACAATAAAAGGAAAGTTCTCAAAATTGAGGGTTTTAGTTCATCCACTTCTATTTATCCATATGCTACAACTCTCAATACATATTCCAATGATGGTAATTTATTGAAAATGGAATTGAAGTATCAAAATGAAATAAATGGTACTTTTACAAATGATTCTTACACATATGAATATGAATATTTGGATGGGAATAACATAAAAACCTATTTTTCATCAAGGTTTAGTAATATAGTTCAAAATAAAAATTTGAGTTCTGAAAGAGTTTTTACCCAATATCTGAGAAAAGAAAATGGAGGACTTGGAAACATATATAATTTTGATGATGAAAGAAGTAAGAACTATCCACTTAAAGAGACATTTTATGATTCAAATGGAAATAAAACAAGTTTTTCTTATACTTATGAATTAAATGAAAAGGGGTATGACACAACATTTATATAAATAATGACCAAACCAAAAGTAATCTTAGCATTTTCGGGAGGGCTTGATACCTCCTTTTGTGTAAAATATCTATCCGAAGACCGTGGCTTTGAAGTCCACTCGGCTCTTGTCAATACGGGCGGTTTCACGTCCGAAGAATTGAAGGACATCGAACAAAAAGCCTACGGTTTGGGCGTTGCGAGCCACGTAACGTTGGATGTAGTCGAGAAATATTACCACGACTGTATTCGCTATATGGTCTATGGCAATGTCTTGAAAAACAATACTTATCCGCTTTCAGTGTCGGCAGAGCGGGTTTTTCAGGCAACCGCCGTGGCTGAGTACGCCAACAAATTAGGAGCAAAAGCCATCGCCCACGGTAGCACAGGTGCGGGCAACGACCAAGTGCGTTTTGATGTGGTTTTCCAGATTATGGTGCCAGACGTAGAGGTCATCACGCCCATTCGTGATATGAAACTTTCTCGGGAGGCAGAAATTGAATATTTGAAGGCAAAAGGCGTTGTTCGTGACTGGACAAAATCCACCTATTCCATCAACAAAGGACTCTGGGGAACGTCCGTAGGCGGTCGTGAAACGCTTACTTCCAATGGCTATTTACCCGAATCAGCGTGGCCCACACAAGTAACCAAAACGGGCGAAGAAACCGTAAAATTACACTTTGAAAAAGGCGAATTAGTCGGCATCAACGGACAAACGATGAAGCCTGTTGAGGCAATTGTGGCACTGTCTGACATTGCCTCACCTTACGGCGTTGGGCGTGATATACACGTGGGCGACACCATCATCGGCATCAAAGGACGGGTTGGTTTTGAGGCAGCCGCACCGCTCATTATCATCAAAGCCCATCATTTGTTGGAAAAACATACCCTCACGAAACAACAATTATACTGGAAACAGACTTTGGGCGAAACCTACGGCACAATGCTCCACGAAGGGCAATTCTTAGAACCTGTGATGCGTAATTTCGAGACCTTCTTGGCTGATACTCAGGCAAATGTAACAGGAACTGTGGAAGTACATCTGGCTCCCTATCGTTATCAGTTGATTGGCATTGAATCAAAATACGATTTGATGTCGTCAATCTTCGGTTCTTACGGCGAAATGAACAACGCTTGGACGGGTGATGATGTGAGGGGATTCTCGAAGATAGTCTCTAATCAAACGATGATTCATCGGAAGGTTTCGGAGTATGCTGGAAAGTAAATAAAGTTTATGGGTTAAGTGTTTATGAGTTTATGGTGCTAAGAATCATTTTTCATAAACACTGAATCAACATTTTTTGATTAGAAATTCTACAAACCCCATCAACATATTATGCAAAACTACAAAGACCTTAAAGTCTGGCAAAAATCACATCACATTGTTCTCAAGGTGTACCAACTCACAAATAGTTTTCCCAAAAATGAAGTATATGGTTTGGCAAGCCAATACAGACGAAGTGCGGTTTCTGTTTCAGCAAATTTAGTAGAAGGTTGTGGCAAGTTTACATCGAATGATATTGCTAATTTCTTTCAAATAGCACTTGGTTCTCTTCATGAAAGTGAATATTATAATTTATTAAGTAAAGATTTAGCTTATATCTCCGAAGAAGAGTACAAAAACTTGGAAGAGCAATTCAGAGAAGTTAAAGCTATGTTAGTTGCATTAATAAAAACTGTTCGGAATAAATAGTTTACGAGTTAATTTCTGTGAGATAAAAAACAAATAAAACGTAAGTAGAGAAAACGTCTTACGGATTGTCATACTCATAAACTCATAAACTTCTGAACTCATAAACTAAAAAAATGAAAATAGGAATAATAGGCGGGGCGGGATATACAGGCGGAGAATTACTCCGAATCTTAATCCATCACCCCGAAGCAGAAATCGTTTACGTTAATTCAAAATCACAAGCGGGTAAGCCCGTTTACAGTACGCATACGGATTTGTTGGGCGATACGGAATTAATGTTTACAGAAGATTTATATACTGATATTGATGTTGCCTTTCTCTGTTCTGGACACGGCGAATCTAAGAAATTTTTAGAAGCCAACCCTAAATTTAAATCATTGAAAATCATTGACTTAAGTACTGATTATCGTGACCAATCAGAAGGCTTTGTCTATGGTTTGGCGGAATTGCAACGGGATAAAATTTCTCAGGCTCAATACGTGGCAAATCCTGGTTGTTTTGCAACTTCCATCGAATTAGCGTTATTACCTTTGGCTAATGCCAATCTCATTCATGATGAAGTTCACGTCTCTGCCGTAACGGGTTCGACGGGGGCGGGACAAAGTCTTTCTGCCAGTACACATTTTTCATGGCGAAATAATAACGCTTCGATTTATAAAGCCTTCACTCACCAACATCTCACCGAAATCGGGATGACTTTAGGTAGTTTTCATGGATTTAAACCCACCGTTAATTTCATTCCTTATCGGGGCAATTTCACTCGTGGAATTATGGCAAATGTTTATACCAAATTTTCGGGTACGTTGGCAGAGGCACAGGCATTGTATAGGACGTACTATGCAACACATCCATTCACTCACATTAGCGACTCACCCGTGGATTTAAAACAGGTATTAAATACCAATAAGTGTTTAATTTCCTTAGAAGTCCATGACGGTAATTTGCTGATAACCAGTATCATAGACAACCTAACTAAAGGTGCATCGGGACAAGCCGTTCAGAATATGAACTTGATGTTTGGGCTTGAAGAAACCGCTGGATTGAGGTTAAAATCAGTTGGAATGTAGATAACTTTCGTCAATCGGCTGTCAGTTTTCGGCTTAAAACAAAAATAAGATTAATTATATTTTAAAAACACTTACTATGATGTGCTGAAAGCCGAAAGCTGAAAGCCGATAACCATAAAAATGAATCTTTTTAACGTATATCCTCTCTACGACATCACACCCGTAAAGGCTCTGGGTAGTACCCTTTGGGACAAAAATGGCGTAGAATATCTTGACCTCTATGGCGGTCATGCCGTGATTTCCATCGGACATTCGCATCCGCATTATGTTCAGAAATTGACTGAACAATTGAGCAATATTGGATTTTATTCCAACTCGGTCAATATTCCAATTCAACAAGAATTAGCGACTAAATTGGGAGAACTTTCAGGTTATGATGATTATGAACTTTTCCTTTGTAATTCGGGGGCAGAAGCCAACGAAAACGCATTGAAATTAGCCTCATTTTTTAACGGTCGTAAGAAAGTAATTGCTTTCACGAAAGCCTTTCACGGCAGAACGGCTGGGGCAGTGGCGGCTACTGATAACAAGTCAATCGTTGCACCCATCAATTATGATGAACACGTAAGTTTTCTGCCTTTCAACGATGTGGAAGCACTCAAAGCCAACGTTACCGAAGAAATCTGTGCTGTTATCGTGGAAGGAATTCAGGGCGTTGGGGGTATCAATGTTGCCTCGGATGAGTTCTTGAAAGCTGCTCGTGAGATTTGCGATAAAACAGGAGCAATTTTGATTTTGGATTCCGTACAATGTGGTTACGGACGTTCGGGAAAATTCTTCTCACACGATTTTTCAGGCATAAAACCCGACTTGATGACGACAGCCAAAGGCATGGGCAACGGCTTCCCTATTGGTGGTGTTTTAATTTCCCCTAAATTCAAGGCAAAACACGGAATGTTAGGCACAACCTTCGGTGGAAATCATTTAGCGTGTGCGGCGGCTGTAGCGGTTTTAGACGTGATGAAATCTGAGAATTTGATGGAAAATGCTACCGAAAAAGGGAATTATTTGATACAAAATATAAAGAAAATGTCGGGTATCAAAGAGGTGCGTGGGCGTGGCTTGATGATAGGTATTGAATTTGAGCAACCCGTTGATAAAATCAGAGACTCTTTACTTTTTGACCACAAAATTTTCTGTGGATATTCTGGTAAAAACACATTGAGATTATTGCCAAGTTTGGCAATCGACCAAACTATTTGTGATAGATTCTTAGAAGCTCTTACCTCGGTAAACGGTTCACGTTAAACAGATTTGACAAAAATTTAAAAAGGGCAAACGATTTATTTCGCTTGCCCTTTTTAAATTTTTTATTCACTCAAAATTGTTTACACCTTTAGCTGTTTACCGATGAATCTTCCTCTGATAAAATTTTAGTAATTATTTTCTTCCAAATTATCTTCTCTTCTTTTGTGATTACTTTTTCTTCAGTTGCGGTTTCTTGATTATTTACTTTTTTTAGTCTGTCGTAAGTTAAGGTATTTACTAAAGATTCATTTCGCCAAACAACTATATTATTATTTTCCATTTCGGAAGTTTCCCCTCGAAAATGCCTCGCTAATAATATGTAATCTATCTTTAACATTAGGGGTTATTACAAATTGCAAGATAAAACCATTTTAATGTAAACAGTTTATCTATCTTCAGAAAATAATTGTTTATATAATTGAAGACTGAAAATTAGACAATAGGTAACATAATTAGTATAAAAAATCTTAAAAAAAACCATCAATCTGACACTTGCAAGGATATAAATGGGGAAATAAACGGCATAATTCATCCCCTATCTTGAAAGTAATGATTATCAAACAGTTATCGTATTTATCATTACGTTATACCGATGCTAATCATGTATTTATTATAACAATTCTATTTTTTTGGCAAGAGTTTTGTAAAAGAGCTAACATCATTACTATATGATACATTTTGATATTAACTCAGAATGTGATTATTTTGCGTTTCTTTTGCGTTATTTTAAACGCTAACTAAGAAGAATTAGTTGAGATTTTGGGTTGTAAATTAACACAACCAAACAGATAACAAATAAATAATAATTTAAAAATGGCATTAATTACCAAAATTAGAGAGAAATCGGGAGTGGCAGCAGCAGCAATTGCTATCAGTTTAATTCTCTTCCTCATAGGTGGGGACATTTTTCAAGGTCGTTCAAGTTTCTTTGGTGGTTCGAGCGATGTAATTGGGGAAATCGGTGGTGAAAGTATCAAATACCAAGATTTTCAGAAAAAAGTAGAAGAACTTTCGCAAAATTATACTCAACAAGCTGGACGTGGACCGGGTGAGCAAGAATTGGGTATGATGCGTGACCAAGTTTGGAATCAATACTTGATGGATTTAGCTTATGGAAAAGAGTATGAATCATTGGGTTTGGCTGTATCTCCAAAGGAGTTGGTGGATATGGTACAAGGTGAAAATATTCACCCTTCGGTACGTCAGCAATTCACAAATCCACAAACTGGACAATTCGACAAGAATTATGTAATTCAATTCTTAAAGAACTTCAAAACCATGCCAGTAGCACAACAACAAGCATGGGCGAATTTTGAAAAATCCTTGGCTCAAGACCGTTTGAGAAGCAAATACGAAGGTTTACTGAGAATGTCAGCTTATACAACTAATGCGGAAGCTCAAAAAGAATACACTGCTCAGACTTCAAAAGTAGATGCACACTATTTGTATGTTCCTTTTTATTCTGTGGCAGATTCAACCATTAAAGTTACGGATTCTCAATTAGAAGAATATTTAAACAGTCACAAAGACCTTTTCAAAGGACAGAATACTCGCTCAATTCAATACGTAACTTTTCCTGTTATTCCTTCAAAAGCTGATACGGCATCATTCTACAATGATATTAAGCGTTTGGCAAAAGAATTGGCTCTTACTAAAAATGATTCGGCTTTTGCGATGATGAATTCAGATGTAAAAACACCTTACTACGTAACTTTGGCTGAAATTCCAGAAGCTGTAAAAGGTCAGTTGGGTTCAATGGTTGCTGGTGGTATTTATGGACCTTTCAAAAACGGTTTGTCGTACTCAATTTATAAATATGGTGGTGTTCAGAAAGATTCATTGTTTACCGTTCGTGCCAGCCATATATTAATCAATGCTCCAAAAACAGCTTCGGATTCGGTAAAAGCAGCCGCTCGCAAACGTGCAGAAGGTATTTTAGCACAAATTAGAGGAGGAGCTTCTTTTGAGGCTATGGCTCAACAATTCGGTACTGATGGAACGGCTCAACAAGGCGGAGATTTAGGTTATTTCAAAAATAATGGTGGAATGGTAAAACCTTTCGAGAACGCTGTATTTGGCTTCTCGGGTACTGGTTTGTTACCTAACATCGTTGAAACCGACTTTGGCTATCACATCATTAAAGTAACGGAAGCCAAAACGAATACTCGTTATAAGTTAGCAGCGGTGAATCGTACCATTGCACCAAGCCAAGCCACAATGGACGAAGTATTACGTAAAGCAGATGCTTTTGCATCGAATAACGATACCAAAGATAAATTTGAAGCGGCTTTGAAAAAAGATAAATCATTATTGATGTTACGTGCCGATAAAATTCAAGAAGGAGCAACAGGATTCAATAATTTACAGAATGCTCGTGACATTGTTCGTTGGGCATTTAATGAAAGTACCAAAATTGGTGCTGTTTCAGAAGTATTCCAAAACGAAAACCAATACATTGTAGCTTTAGAAACTGGTTCTACCAGTAAAGATGTTGTGAAAGTAGATGATTTCCGTGATGAATTAACTGCTCGTGTAAGAGGAGATTTAAAAGCAGAACAAATCATTAAGAAATTAAGCGGTATTTCTGGAACATTAGAACAAGTAGCCCAGAAATACGGAGCTGGTGCATTGGTAGAAACCGTAGCGGATTTAACAATGGCTCAGGGTGTATTAACCAGTGCAGGGGCAGACCCAACGGCTATCGGAAAAGCATTCGGCTTGAAAGTTGGACAGAAATCAAAACCATTCAAAGGCGATGCGGGCGTTTTCATTATGGAAACTACTAAATCAACTCCTGCTCCAGCTATTGCAGATTTGACCATGTATAAAAATTCAGCTAAAATGATGGCAGCTCAGAGAACTTCTTTCTATATCAATGAAGCTATCAAAGATAACGCAAAAGTGGTTGATAATAGAGCCAAATTCTATTAGGATTTCAGCACTTCAAGTTTTTGAAAAAAGCATCTCGAAAGGGATGCTTTTTTTGTATATTTACCAAAACTAAATACTGAAAACTATGAAATCAGCTATTATTTACAAGCCCAAAAAACCTAAAGTAACAGTTTTTGCGATTTTCTTCAGATTACTGCTTTCTTCAGAAGGACGAAAACATTTATGGAAAACATTTTGGAGATAACAATTAAACTATCCTCAAAATACCATTACCATACTCATTGCTCTTATTCTCGTTTAATTATTATACCATTTTTATGCAAAACTCTAATCATGAAAACTTCTGGGAATCAATGCCTCCATTGCTTCCCAGTGTCTCTATTGATTGTACCATTTTAGGTTTCCATGATAATCAATTAAAAATATTACTATTGCGTTTTAAAAATACCAACTCTTTTGCCCTACCAGGTGGTTTTATTGATTTGAATGAAGACCTCCAAGAATCGGCACAACGAATACTGAAAGAAAGAACTGGCTTAGATAACATTTATCTGGAACAGTTTTATGTTTTCGGGGATAAAAATAGAAGAGACGATAAATTGCAGAAAAAATTAATGGCGGCTTCGGGTTTACTGTTAGAGGATGACCATTTTCTGTTAAAACGCTTTATTTCAATTGGTTACTTCGCCTTGGTCGATTTCACAAAGACCATCCCAACGCCTGATTTCTTATCTGACTCTTGCGAGTGGTATGACATTGATAAAGTACCTGAACTAATTTTTGACCATAATGAAATGGTAAAAAAAGCGTTGAATCACCTACGTTTGGGCTTAGACGAAAAGTTGATTGGGTTCAACCTTTTACCCGAAACATTTACGATGAACGAATTACAAAGCGTTTACGAGACCATTTTAGGGGAAAAAATAGTTCGTTCAAACTTTCAGAGAAAAATATTAGGATTGGATATTCTGCAAAGAATTGAGAAGAAAATGACGGGAGCCGCCAATAAAGCCCCGTATCTTTACCGATTTATTGGCAAATAATTAAAGCATTGGCAGATTATCATCCGCTTCGTTTATTTGTTGGTTATTTTCATCAATTATCCATCTATATACACATACCTCGGCACTACCACATTGTGGGCAATGCCAATTACCATCAGCATTGAGGTAAATATGATGGTTGTTCAATAATTGTTGCAGGCTTGTTCTTTGCTGTTGTACTTGCGGTGTATCAATGAGTTGTAGAATATCCAACGCCTCATGAAGTCTATTTTCACGGATAAAATATAGCATTTTATCCGCAATGATTTTAGGAGCGATATAAAGTTCTATATCCCGTTGGGTAATTTTCGCCTCGGTACAATTTCTACATCGCCAACTACTTATCTGATTGTTTTTCAAAAGATTATCCCAATTTTCGATAATATTTTGAACACTGCCACCAGTAGCTAAAGTATAAGCAATATTTTGAAGATTACCGAAAATTTGAGTTTTCCAGATACTTTCTGTGGCATTACCATTCAACGGAGGTAAATCATTAAACGACCCCATACCACCGTACGCCCTGAGATGATGCTCAACGCTTTTGTCATGTTCCCACAAATGTATATCTTGTGCTATCCAATTTGCCCAATGGTCTTGCCCATCTTCTTTGAGTAGTTGATATAAAATTTGTAAGGCTACTTTGTAGTGGTCGGTCATGGTATTTTTGAAATGGTTGCTCAACAGTACATTTTACAACGTGAGTTTATTGACAAAGACCAATTTACGAATGATTCGATTTCAGTCCAATAAACTTAAATCGAATCATTTATAAATCGTCAGTTGAGGATTATACAAAGTGTCAATAGCAGAAAAGATTTCTTTTCAATTCCTTTTATTCCTCTAAAGTCTTTCTCATTTTGATATTTAATACCTCCACTAACAGTGAAAATGCAATGGCAAAGTATAAATATCCTTTAGGTACTGCCCCCACGTGCGAACCTAAAATAGAGACGTTGGCATTATGTGCGGCTTCAGCAATAAGCATAAAACCTATCATAATCAAAAACGCCATACCTAACATTTGAATAGAAGGGTGACGATTGACAAACTCGCCAACGGGTCCTGAAAAGCCCATCATAATCACAATAGAAAGTACCACTGCCGCTATCATAATAGGTAATACTTGGGTAAGTCCAATCGCCGTCAGGATAGAGTCAATCGAAAACACGATGTTAATCAGAGCAATTTGAATAACTACACCTGTGAGTTTATCAGAGGCGGAAGTTTTGGGTTTATCTTCATGATGAGGATGTTTTTCCAATTTCTCATGAATTTCAGAAGTAGCCTTGTACAATAAAAATAGTCCTCCGATGAACAGAATTAAACTTTGTCCCGATATGCCAGCGTGAAACCATCCCCAATTAATATGAGTAAAGGGTTCTTGGAGTGAAATAATAAACGAAAGACCGAATAATAAGATAATTCTGAAAACCATTGCCAGTAGCATTCCGATATTACGGGCTTTAGGCTGATTTTTTTTACTGAGTTTATTAGCTGCAATAGAGATGAAAATAATGTTATCAATACCTAATACAATTTCAAGGAAGGTAAGGGTGATTAAACTAACGATACTGTCAGCTGAAAGTAATTCTTGAAAATTCATACGCTTTTGGTTTAATTGTTTTGCAAAAATATTTAGTTTGGGGCATAATCAAAACCTCTAACTTGATGAAAGGTCATAAAAAGTATTTTTGCCTTGTAAAATTGTTATGAATAATTTTCAAAAAAAATTATGCCATCTAACTACGAAGTAGGTAAATTCAGGGTTAATTTGTAGTTTTGCAGAGGTTTATTAAGTTATTATTTTTATATTTTTGAGTTCACTCAGATTTACCAATCAAATAACTGAATTAATCTTTAGAAGTAAGTTAATGGAAACCGTAACTGATAACTAATAACCGTAACTAAAATATATCTTTAGATAATGAAATTCGTCGTATCTTCTTCAGTATTACTAAAACAGCTTTCGGCAGTGAATGGCGTTATTGCAAATAACCCAATCGTACCCATTTTGGAAAATTTCTTATTCCAAATTGACCAAGCCCAACTTACCGTAACTGCTTCTGACTTGCAGACTGTTATGATTACCACTTTGGCAATAGAGTCCTCTGATTCAGGAGCTATTGCGGTGCCAGCTCGTTTATTGTTAGATACACTTCGTGGTTTGCCAGACCAACCCATTACTTTCAAAATTGACAAAGATACTTTCGGAACGGAAATTATTACTGAAAACGGTAGATACAAACTTTCGGGTGAAAACCCCATCGACTTTCCTAAAGTACCGCAAGTTACCAAGAGTTTATCGGTAGAAATTCCTGCGGATGTTTTAGGAGCGGCAATCGCCAATACTATTTTTGCGGTATCAAACGACGATTTACGCCCAGCTATGACGGGGGTGTACGTCCAGTTATCACCCGAATATACTAATTTCGTAGCAACTGACGGACACCGCTTAATTCGTTACCGAAGAGCAGATGTGAAATCAGAATATGATTCTACGATGATTATTCCACGTAAAGCGTTGAATTTATTGAAATCATCATTACCATCTGATGATACCACCGTTACGGCAGACTTTAGTTCAGCGAATGCGTTTTTCAGTTTTAATAACATCAGAATGATTTGTCGATTGATTGACGAACGTTTCCCTGATTATGAAAATGCCATTCCGCAAAATAATCCGAATGTGATGAGTATCAATCGGGCAGAGTTTTTGGGTTCTTTAAAGCGAATTTCTATATACTCTAATAAAACTACGCATCAAATACGCTTGAAATTAGCCAAAAACGATTTGGTAATTTCTGCAGAAGACTTAGATTATTCAAACGAAGCCAACGAAAGATTGATGTGCGACTATGACGGTGAAGAGATGGAGATTGGTTTCAATGCCAAATTTATGGTAGAAATGTTGGGAAATATTAGTTCAAATATGATTTCTTTAGAAATGTCTCAGCCAAACCGTGCAGGTTTAATTATTCCTTCTGATAAAAAAGACAACGAAGATATTTTATTATTGGTAATGCCCGTGATGTTGAACACTTATGCGTAAGATTCGGTGAGCAGTAAACAGTTATCAATTATCAATTAAAATGAAATATAACTCTCTTGAATACCAACTAACTCCTTCACAAAAGAAAACATGGGCAACCATCAAACGAGGTTTTGAAGAAATGAAATTGATTGAAGCAGGGAAAAAGAAAACAACTTCGGCAAAGGACTTTTTAGCTGAATTGAAGAGAGAAAATTATTTATAACAAAAGGCTTGCGAATATGTTTCGCAAGCCTTTTTTATTTTGTAATCTTCTATAAATCAAATCCATAGTATTCTTCCAATAATTTGGCAAGATTCTTGAAAGTATGTTCATATAAACAATAAGCGTTTTACTATTTCGTTAATCAATCAATACGCAGCACACATGAACAAATTCAGAATTCTTGCTTTCGCTATCATCATTTTTGCGGGTTGTAGGGTAGCTCAACAACCGCAGGTAATGACTCAATCCGAAGAAGAGATTGTCATTACTGAAGAGCCAACTACTGAATCAGAAATTCAATCACAACAAGGTATTGCTTTTTTTGAGGGTACATTACAAGCAGGTTTAGAAAAAGCAAAAGCCGAGAATAAATTAATTTTTGTGGATTGTTATACCACATGGTGCGGACCTTGCAAAATGCTAAAACAATACACTTTCAAGGATGCTAATTTGGGTGATTATATGAAAGAAAATTATGTATGCTTGGCAATAGATATGGAAAAGCCAGAAGGAATGGCAATCGCTAAAAAATATGGAATTGAAGCCTATCCTACCCTCCTATTTTTAGATAAATACGGAAGAGTGGTTAATCATCAAGTAGGAGGAATTGGAGCAGAAGCCCTTTTATCCAAAGCGGAACAAACCGTTCGGAAATCAATGTAGAACTTAGTGAATAGTTTATTTATACTGAAGCCCTCCATTTGTGAGGGCTTTTTTTGTTTTATTGTATAATTACCAGTGAAAATCGTTATTTTTGTTAAACAAATCAATATTCAAATGAATCAACTAACGCTCCCTTTATCAAATGTTCAGGTTGAACTCTTGAAATTATATTCGACTAATCTTCAAGATTCAGAATTAGAAGATTTGAAATTGACCTTAGCTAAATTTTATGCCAAACGTTCTATTAAATCAGCAAATAAAATATGGGATGAAAGAGGGCTAACTAATGAGGATATGAACCAATGGCTAAACGAAGATTTAAAATAGTAGTTGATACAAACGTTCTCTTAGTATCAATTTCTGACCGTTCTGAGTATCATTGGTTATATAAAGGTATTATTAGCGGTGATTTTGAACTGGCTCTAACTACTGAAATCTTGAATGAGTATGATGAAATTATTAGTAAAAAATGGCATCCAGACGTTGCAAAAGATGTTTTGAGGACTCTTTTAGAATTGCCTAATATCGCTCTAATTGATATATTTTATCAACTGAATCTCATAGCTGGTGACCCAGACGATAATAAGTTCGTAGATTGTGCTTTCTCTGCCAATGCCCAATATTTAGTTTCTAATGATAGATATTTGGCTGTATTAAGAGATATTCCCTTTCCAAAAATTCCTTTAGTAACTATTCAAGAATTTAAGAAAATAGTCAAAGAATAGTGTATTATCATCCAAGCAAAGTCATATTTACTTCCAAATTCAATCTCTCCCAATACCTTTTTTATCGTAACTTTGTCAAAGAGTTTTGTGTGGAACTATTCACTCATTCACTCATTCACTCAATCAGAATTGTAAAGAATGAAAATTTCCCTTAATTGGCTTAAAAATTTTATAGAAATAACAGAATCAGCCCAAGAATTAGATGAACTCCTGACGGGTACGGGCTTAGAAGTTGAATCCATCGAACGCCACGAAGCTATTTTAGGTGGTTTACAAGGTTTTGTCGTGGGTGAGGTACTTACGTGTGAACGCTTTGAAGTAAAAGAGAAGCAACTCAGCTTGACTACGGTTGATATTGGTACGGGTACGCCTGCCCAAATTGTTTGTGGTGCCGCCAATGTGGATGCTGGACAAAAAGTGATTGTAGCAACCGTTGGAACTACGCTTTATGACCATGCTGCTGGCAAACCCATTTTCCAGATTACGAGTAAAAAAACTTATGGGCATCTTTCGGAAGGAATGATTTGTGCTGAAGATGAATTGGGTATAGGAACATCGCACGATGGCATTTTTGTACTTGATACTGATTTAGCAAACGGAACGCCAGCGGCTCAATATTTCAATTTAGAAGCAGATTTATTAATCGAAATCGGACTAACTCCCAACCGTGCGGATGCGGCTTCGCATTGGGGCGTGGCTCGTGATATTAAAGCAAAAACTGGACGTGCCATTACATTGCCTTCGGTAGAGCATTTCAAAGTTGATAATAATAACTTCCCGATTGAATTAGTCGTAGAAAAACCAGAAGATTGTCCTCGTTTTTGTGGTGTTACGATTGATGGAGTAAAAGTACAAGATTCGCCAGAATGGTTACGTAAATCTTTAGAAACCATTGGTTTACGCTCGATAAATAACATCGTAGATATTACCAATTATATCTGTCACGGACTCGGGCAACCCATGCACGCCTACGATTGGCACGCTATCAAAGGGCAGAAAATTGTTGTAAAAACCCTTCCCGCAGGTACAAAATTTACTACTTTAGATGAAGTAGAGCGTACTTTAAGCGAAACTGATTTGATGATTTGTGATGCCGAAGAACCCGTAGGAATTGCCGGTATTTTTGGAGGAATGAAATCTGGTATTAAACCCGAAACTACTCGTGTTTATTTAGAAGTAGCTTATTTTGACCCTGCTTCGGTACGTAAAACGGCTCAACGACATGGATTGAAAACCGATGCTTCATTTCGTAATGAACGTGGCACCGACCCCAACGCTAAATTATTTACTTTGAAACACGCAGCTTTGTTGATTCAAGAGTTGGCGGGTGGCGAAATCGCTTCAGAAATTACTGATTTCTACCCTTCGCCCATCGCTGATTTTAACATCAAGGTTCTATATAAAAATATCGACCGCTTGATTGGTAAAAAGTTAGAGAAATCGCTCATCAAGGATATTCTAATGGCTTTAGATATTCAGGTTCAGGATGAGACGGAAGATGGATTCACGGCAATTGTACCGCCTTATCGAGTTGATGCAACCCGTGAAGCAGATGTAATTGAGGAGATTCTACGTATTTATGGTTTCAATAATATTGAATTGTCAGAGAATTTAGGAACGGATTTCCTTTCGAGTTTCCCAGCTAAAGACCGTGATAATTTACAGTTGAAACTATCTCAAATTTTGGCAGCAAACGGCTTTAACGAAATCATTACAAACTCTTTAACAAAACCTGCTTATGCTGAATTAATCAAGGCAGATTTACCGAATGATAACGTTGAAATTTTGAATAAACTTTCGGAAGATTTGGGGGTGATGCGTCAGACGATGTTATTCTCAGGTTTGGAAGTTTTGGCGTATAATATCAACCGCCGTCAGAAAGATTTAAGAGTTTTTGATTTTGGCAAAACGTATCATAAAATCAATGACAAATACGTTGAAAAGCGTCATTTAGCCATTTATGTTACGGGAAATACAGAAAATGAAACTTGGCAAATGAAATCGCAAAAAGTGGCTTTTCATTCATTGGCAAATGCGGTAAATAAAGTGCTGGGAAGTTTAGGCGTAAAGAGTTTCGACAGTAAACCCATTGAAAATTCAGCTACGTTTGAATACGGTTTGAGTTATTTGGTAAACAAGAAAGAAGTAGTGAAATTAGGTTTAGTAAAACCCAACGTAGCCAAGAAAGCAGAAGTTAAACAGCACGTTTTCTTTGCAGATATTGATTGGGATTATTTATTTAAACAGTATAATGACAAAGCTACTTTTGTAGAATTGCCCAAATTCCCAGAGGTTCGCCGTGACCTTTCATTAGTAATTGATAAAACCGTAAGTTTTGACCAAATTCAGAAGTTAGCTCGTAATTATGAAAAGAATCTTTTGACACAAATCAACGTTTTTGACGTATATCAAGGCGATAATTTGGGCGAAGGTAAAAAATCTTATTCCGTGAGTTTCACGCTACAAGATTACGAGCAAACACTCACCGATAAAGTGATTGACAAAACGATGGAAAAATTGATGGGAGCATTTGAAAAAGAGATTGGAGCGGTGATT
>JALONS010000076.1 GCA_025454855.1 Arcicella sp. | reverse complement strand
GTATAACAAAGCCATTATTCAAGATTTACTGAGAAAAAAATTAGGTTTTAAGGGCATTGTCAATTCCGATACAGGACCCATAGACATGATGCCTTGGGGAGTAGAAAACCTCAGTATCCAACAACGGTATCAAAAGGCAGTGGATGCAGGCGTAGATATTTTTTCAGGAAGTGCTGACCCTACCGCACTGCTCGAAACCGTAAAAAGTGGTTTGATTTCTGAAACAAGAATTAATGAGTCGATAGAACGTTTATTAAAAGAAAAATTTGATTTGGGCCTATTTGAAAATCCTTACGTGGACGTAGAAGCGGCAGAAAAATTAGTAGGCAATAAAGAGTTTCAAGAAAAAGGAAATGTAGCCATGCGTAAATCAATTGTACTCTTGAGAAACGATGCCAAATTATTACCCCTAAAACCAAAAACAAAGGTATTTTTTGAAACGTATTTCAATGATGGTAGAACACAAAATCCAGCTAAAACTTTCATGCCCGAAGTGAATAAGTGGAATGTAGAGTTTGTGGCTACGAAAGAAGAGGCGGATATAGTAGTACTCTGGCTAACCCCCAACGGAGGAAGTTTATTCAGTTTCAAAAGGAGACCCCATTGAGCTACAACTTTCAAAAAATAAAATTGATGTAGCTCGGGTAAACGAAACTACGTACCACAAACCAACGGTGATGATTATTAACTATACCAGTCCGTGGGTAATAGATGAAGTAGATAATCCGAATGTAAAAACCGTCTTGGCCACTTTTGGTACTTCGATTGATGCCGTGCTGGATGTACTGAGCGGAGCGTTTAACCCAACGGGAAAAATGCCTTTTAGTACCCCTATTTCCCGAAAAGTAGTGATGGAAAATCAATCAGATGTACCTGGGTTTATGAAGGTGAAAGGGTATGCACTCTTTAAGTTTGGTGATGGGTTGAGTTACTGAGATTTGTAAACTCTGAAAAGTTGATTTTCGAATAGACCATCATTACTTTCTAAAATCACATGAATTCTATTAGCAAATCCTACGAAGTCTATATCTTCTGTGCATACGATGATACCAGTATGGATAGGATTAAGTTTGTGAATTTGAATAAAATCTCGTCTGTTTAACGTTAAGAGGATTCGATTTTGAGAGATAGCAAATTGTAGCACTTCTTCATCGGGAATACGTTGATTGGCATTTCCTGCCTCGAAAGAAGTAAGAATGTCATGTCCCATTTCACGAAGCAGTTTTACAGCAGGAAGTGGAAAGTTTTCATTAACGTAGAGTTTTTGCATGATAAAAAATTAAGGTAAGTGGTAGAAGTGAATAACGACAAAATGTTGATGTACTAAGTGAAAAGCAATTTACGAAAGAGCGAACAAGTGAGTGTTTTGCAAATAGCTTTTCGCTTAAGTATAAATCTGTAAAATACTATTCATTATTTTGGGAAATATCATTATCAATTTCGTGTTTGTTAGCCTTGTAATAAGCCCAAGCATTATTTAAGTCTTGTTTACGTAAAGCGGGATAAGAAGATAATAACATTGTTTCACTGATGCCTATTTTTTTGAATGAAACCAGTGTCCAGACAGGAATGCGAGTACGAATAATACAAGCACTACCCCCGCAAACATCGGGTGTTTTTTCAATACCTGGGAATGTATCTGCTAAGTCTTTTGAAATACTGTAAAGTAATTGTGCTTTCTTGGTAGAAGACAATTTAGAGACCAAAGCCGTTAGCTCTCTCAAGGAAACCGTCATACGATAGATTGTTTTGATGAATAGAATAAAATGACTTACACAAATCTAACACTTTTAAGGAAAATATATTACTTGTTTAGAGATTGCATACACAAAATAAAACTTCAAAATACCAAATAATAATAAAATGACAACAAGAAGAGAATTCGTGAAAAATACGATTATAACTGGACTTGCCGCAGGGTTTTCCGCTAAATCTTACGCTAAAATCATTGGTTCAAACGACCGTGTACGAGTTGCTTGTGTAGGTTTCTCTGACCGTTTCAAAGCATCACACATTCCGCCGTTCAAACAATTTCAGAAAGAAATGAATTTTGAAATGGTGGCTTTGTCAGATATTTGGAATCGTAGGAGAGATGAAGGCAAGGCGTTCATTGACAAAGAGTTAGGCTCAAATGTGAAATTGTTTCGTAATAATGATGAATTGTACGCTTCTAAATCAGTGGATGCAGTAATGCTTTCTACGGCAGATTTCCAGCACGCCATTCATACCATTGAAGCGGTACAGGCAGGTTGTGATTGTTACACTGAAAAGCCACTTTCTGAAACAATGGAAGATAATCGTGCGGTTTTGAAGGCGGTACGAGCTTCGGGTAAAATTGTACAAATCGGGTCGCAACGTCGTAGTGGAGCTAACTATTGGGCAGCCGATGAATTTATTAAATCAGGAAAGTTTGGTCCAATAGTCATGGTAGAATTAGTTTGGAACGTAAACCAGCCGGGAAGATGGAGAAGACCAGCCCTGACCAAAGATTTAAAAGAATCAGACGTGGATTGGAAACGTTTTTTAATCAACCGTCCAGCCGATACTTTCGACCCTCGTAAATATTTAGAATATCGTCTTTTTTGGCCTTATTCATCGGGTATTCCAGGGCAGTGGATGTCGCACCAAATTGATACTGTACACTGGTTCTCAGGCTTACCACACCCACGTAGTGCCGTAGCCAACGGAGGAATTTACCAGTGGAAAGATGGGCGTAAAAATGCCGATACCATGACCGTAGTGTTTGATTATGGTCCTCTGAACGACCCAACTTCAGGTTTTCAAGTACAGTTTACCAGCCGTTTCTCTAACGGAGCGGGTGATACCAGAGAATTATATTATTCAAATGGTGGTATGATTAATTTAGATACCAACGAGATTTCGCCAACGGGTGGTTTGGGTCAGCGTGAAGCCGCTGCTATGGGTATGCAACCTAATTTATTGGAAAAAATGAAATTGAGCGATGTAACCAAAGTAGAAACCAACGCCAACACGGGTTATGACGTTCTGACAACCGCCCACGTGAAAAACTGGATGGACTGCATTCGTTCTCGCAAAACGCCAAACGCTCCAATTGAAGCAGGTTATCAACACTCTATTGCTACCATTATGGCAAATGCAGCGTACAGAACTGGACAACGAGTAACTTTTGATGAGAAAACCCAAGAAGTGATGGCAGGCGGAAAAGTGTTTAAGTATTAGTTTTTGATAATTTTCAATACCCAATATCCAATGTTCAATTTTCAGGTGGAAGTTCATCTTTTACTTGAAAATTGAACTTTGGGCATTGTTCATTGGAAATTTTCATAATAATGTACTGCCCAAACGACTGACTCCAATACAAAACCATCAAATTACCCTCAGAAGGGTTATTCAAAGATAAAGGCAGTAAATTCTTAGCTTTTACTTACCCTTTTATACAGGAATCTGAACTAAAAAATATTATTGAACCGCTTCGGAAAGAACATTTCAGGGCGGTTCTTTTTTTATGCCTATCGCCTCTGAGTGGAAAATAATCATTTTATTTCAAGAATAGATTTTACATTTTTGGAGGAATCATTGGTATTTCTCCAATTATTTTTAAATTGTTTTAAAATTCAGTATGTTTAGCATTGAGTTATCTTTCATAAACAGATTTGTTAACCCATGAAAAAAAAACTTCTAATTGTCTTTTTGCTATTTAATCAATTTATTTTTGCCCAAAAACCTCAAAAAGATACACTTCTTTTCAATCAATACTTGACCCAATTTATTAAAGTTTTAGATACTGACCCCGATTCAGCTCTAATAATCATCAATCGTTGTAAACCGTTAGTACAACAAATCAATCAAGATTATTTCTCGTACCGTTATCACTATGAATCTGCTCGAGTTCATCATTTATTAGCAGAATACACAATGGGTAAGAATGAGGCAGAGAGAGCCTTGTTGTATGCTCGTAAACTTAAAAATAATAAATATATTTTACGGTGTAATCGACTGTTATTTAGTTTTTATCATCGGCTAAATGACTTTAAAAAAGCTACTGAATATTTACCTGAACTTGAAAAGTACCTTGAAGCTGGGTACGAAAACGAAGTGCCAGGACAGATGTACGCTACCATTTCAGCCTTTTTTACCGATTTAGAAACACCTGATAAAGTCCTTTTTTACGGACTAAAAGGAATAAAAATGGCAGAAAAATATAATGATATTAAAGGGTTATTAGCCTGCTATAACAATGTAGCAAACGCTTACAGTCTGATGAGTCAGTATAAGAAAGCTCAGGAACTATTTGAAAAACAATTTGAAGTAGCAGTTAAAAATGATAAAAAACGGAATGCCCAGTTGGCTTTAGCAAATATTTGTCTTATTTGTATAAACTCTGGAAACACGAAGCAATTGGGGCAAAATCTTCTGAAATATGAAGAATACGTTACCAAAAATAATTTGAAGTTAATCAAAAGAGATAGTACATTATATTTTACTGCTAAAGCTACTTACAGTTATCAGATAGGAGATTTTGAGAAAAGTCTTGAGTTTATGAAAAAATGGGAACGATTAGGACAAGATATTAATAACAAAGCTGATTTAGAGTCTCTATATGAGTCTTATTCAGAAATATACGCCGCATGGCATAAATATGAAATAGCAAGTTATTATCGTGATAAAGCTGATTCAATCAGAATTTTAATTAATAAACAAGAATTAGCTGAATATTCAGAGGAACTACGGGCTAAATATGAATTAAAAGACAAAGAAGTTCAGATTCTGAGACAGGAGAAAGCACTAAAAGAGTCTCGAAATAGAAACCTTGTATTGGTAGGATTTTTAATTGTTTTAGGAGTTCTGGGTGGGCTTCTTTTTTGGATTATTAGGAACAAGCAACATACTAAAATTTTAGAAACAAAAATAGCTTCACAAAACAAAGAACGCCAGCGTATTAGTAGAGAGATGCACGATGATTTGGGAGCAAACCTTACCTCGTTGATTTATTCTGCCCATTTATTGAAAACACAATACGCCGATAATAAGCAAGTTGATAAAATAAAAGGGCTTTCGGATGATATTTCCGAAACCATCAATGAAATAGTATGGTCGCTCAATGTGCAGCAAAATACCTTAGAAGACTGGGTATTCTATACCAAAGGTAGGATGTCTGAAATAATTGAAAATTCTGAGATAGATTTTAAGTTTTCTATTCCCGATACCATTCCTGTATATACGCTAACCGACGAGCAGAAACGAAACTTGTATTTGGTGGTGAAAGAAGCCATCAACAATGCCATCAAACACGCTAAAGCCCAATTGATTGTTATGACGATAAACTTTACCACAGTGTCCTCTCGGGGTGATTTGGGTATAATCATTCAGATTCAGGATGATGGCGTAGGATTTAGCGATACCATAAAAACTAAAACGGGAAGTGGTAACGGTTTGGCAAATATGAAGAATCGAATGGAAGAAATTGGAGGGACAATTACATGGAAAAACCAAAAGGGAACTTTCGTGGAAATTACCCTTACCTAACTTTTGTTATATTGATGACCGTTGTTTGATTTTTTAATTTTGTTAATAAAAACCAAACTCAATGCTGGTTTCAGAATATGTTTCTTTGGATAAAATTATTATTATTGAAACGCAACCCCAAAACCTTATGCAAAACATTCACATTGTGATAGTTGAAGACCAAACAGACATTCGAGAAGGGTTGAAATACGTCATGGACTATACCGATGGATATGAATGTACAGGTACTTACGGAGATGCAGAAACTGCCATAATAGGAATTGAGAATCAACAACCTGACATAGTTTTGATGGATATTCATTTGCCACAAATGACTGGTATTCAGTGCGTCAGTGTATTGAAAAAGCAGTTTCCGAAAGTTCAATTTTTGATGTTTTCTATCTTTGAAAATGATGAAAATATATTTGAAGCTCTGAAAGCTGGAGCGAGTGGCTACATTTTAAAAAAGACGCCTCCCAACAAAGTATTAGATGCCATCCGAGAACTTTTTGAGGGTGGCTCGCCCATGAGTGCGAGCATTGCCCGCAAAGTGATTACCCATTTCCAAAAACCACAATCGGCGGTAGTCCAGACTTTAACAATCCGTGAAATAGAAATTTTAGACTTGTTGTCCAAAGGCTTTTTTTACAAGGAAATTTCAGACAAATTTGGTACTACCACAGGTACAGTTCGTCAGCAAATTCATAAAATTTACGAAAAATTACACGTGCAAAACCGCACCGAAGCTCTCAATAAATATCACGGTGATACCTAACTTTTGTTAGCTTGACGAGTTTTTTTATTCAAACTAATTTTGGAAAGTTATTTTAATTAATCCAAAATATGTTTTGATATGAGACCCGTACAAATTTATCAAGGAAGCCGTAGAGTTATTTCCCCCCAAGAAGTCCTTTATCTTAAAGGTAATAGCAATTACACGTTTATTTTTTTGGCAACGGGTAAAAAAATCCTTGTGTGCAAAACCCTCAAAATGCTTGAGAGTTGTTTTGAGCATCATGGTTTTTTTCGCACCCATCGCTCCTTATTGGTTAATTTAGATTTTATCAAGAGCTATGATTATTCCTATGATGGAGGTCATGTCATTTTACACAATGGCGAAGTAATACCTGTATCACGCCGTAAGAATAAACTATTAAAAGCAACTCTTTTGAGCAACCAAAATCTCAAATTAAGTATGGGTTTCATGTATTCATTTCCAACATAAAAAGGCTAAGTTTACGCTGAAATTAGTACGAATCATTATTGTCATTTAATCGAAATATAAATTGATTTAGAGGTATTCTTTTTTCACTTAATATCTTTGTAGCTTTGATAAAATTTTAATTCAAATTTGGATACTTACAAAACCATCAAATCATCCTCAGAAGGGTTATTCAAAGATAAAGGCAGTAAATTCTTAGCTTTTGCTTACCCTTTTACACAGGAATCTGAACTAAAAAATATCATTGAACCGCTTCGGAAAGAACATTTCAAGGCGGTTCATTTTTGTTATGCCTATCGTATCGGAATGGATAAAAATTCATTTAGAATCAACGATGATGGCGAACCCTCTGGCTCGGCTGGTCGCCCGATTTTGAATGTACTTCTCTCTAAAGAAATTACGAATATTTTGGTGGTAGTAGTACGATATTGGGGTGGAACACTTTTGGGCGTTTCGGGGTTGATAAACGCCTATAAATCAGCAACGGAAGAAGCATTGACAAATACCGAAATCATCGAAAAAACCGTCAATGAAATTTATCAAATTACTTACGGCTACGTTCAAATGAACGATATTATGAAAGTGGTAAAAGATTTTGACTTGAAAATTGTTAATCAAAAATTTGATAATCAATGTGTTATTGAGATAGAGTTTAGAACGTCATTAGCTCCGCAGGTATTGGGTAAATTAGAGAAAATAGGAGAAATTGAGGTGGAGTTTTTGCAGAGGGTTTGATAGTGATATTGCCGTTGTTGGAGTCTTCTATTTTCTCCAACAACGGCATGATTGTTATGAAATTCTATAAATTCCCACTGGTTCAAGCGTCCTCGCTTGAATCCACTCATGCGTAAGCATTGGAACTGGTAAAATAAGAGTTCAAGCGAGGAGGCTTGAACCAGTGAATTCATTAGCAAATTATCAAAGATTTTTTCAAACCCAAAAGTACAAGAATATAGTGTACGAGATATGTACTCGCTGCACTCAAACACAAAAACCAACCCCCAATCCCCAATAACTGATTCCTAATCCTTACCTTTGTAAATTAAAAAATAATCAAATGGATTTATACGTAGGTAGTATTCCTTTTAAATGGAAGGAATCAAAACTCATAGAGCTTTTCAGTGAATTTGGCGAAGTTACTTCCGCTAAAATTGTGATTGATAAAATTACTCGGCAAAACAAAGGCTTTGCTTTTGTAGAAATGCCCAACGACGACGAAGCACGTGCCGCCATTGAGGCATTAGACGGCAAAGAAATTGACGAACGGACAATCATCGTGAATAAATCCGTACCAAATAATGCGGGGAGTTTAGATAAAAAGAAGAAGAAAAAAACGTACCCCAAGCCAGAAAACAAACAATGGAAACCTTTTAAAGGTATTGGTAAAAAGTGAGTTCCAATCACGTTTTAACATCATCAGCAACTATAAAATTGAAAATGAAGTCTTTGCTATCATTTACCCTAATTTGTTTTGTACTCAATATTCACGCTCAAGAAATTTTAACGCTTGATGAAGCCGTCAAAATTGCTTTAGAGAATAATTATTCAATCAAAATTGCTAAGAGCAATCAAAAAATTGCTACCAACAACAATACTCGGGGTAATGCAGGAATGTTGCCCGTTATTACAGGAAGTGCCAGTAAAAATTATACGGTTAGTGGGGTGAGTATCGGACTTTTTGACCCTAATCTTCCCACTATTGAGCGTTCGGGCGTACAGAATAATACGGGTGGTGCAGGGGTAAATGCCGTTTGGACTTTGTACGACGGTATGGGAATGTTCATCGCCCGTGACCGCCTCCGTGAGCTACAAAAAACCACTGTAACGCAGTTAGAAAGCACTTTAGAAAACTCAATTGCTCAGGTTAGTAATGCTTATTATGATATAATTCGACAGTCGAAACGAGTAAAAAACCTAAAACAAGGCTTAGAAATTTCTAACGACCGCCTCAAACTTTCTCGTGACCGCTACGAAGTGGGGCAGGGGTCAAAAGTGGATTTCCTTTCTGCTCAAGTAGATTATAACGAAGACCGAGCGGCTCTCATTGCTCAAGAACAAAATTTAGAAACCTCCAAAATCACGCTTAATTCGTTGTTGGTCAGAGGTTTGCAAGTAGATTTTCAAACGAACAATTCTATTGTATTAGATAAAAATTTATCCCTTGAAAACTTACGGGAATCTACCATCAAACAAAATCCGTTACTGGTACTTGCCGACCAGAATAAAAAATTGGCAGACATGGAGCTAAAACTACAAAAATCGGCTCAAATGCCCCAAATAGACTTGGTAACGGGTTATAATTACAACTCCGCTAACAATGGAGCTGGAGCACCCCAAGCCACTAAGTCACTCCAAAACTTTGCGTTTAATTACGGACTAAGAGCCACCATTAATATTTTTGATGGCTATAATCAAAAACGAAGAATCCAAAATGCTAAAATAGGGCAGGAGATAGCTAATTATCAAGAAGGAGATTTGAGAAATCAGTTAAATACTTCTTTGGAGAGAACTTATTTGAGTTATCAAAATGCTTTGGAATTGATAAAATTAGAGACAGAAAACTACAAAATTGCCCGCCAAAATATTGACATTGCTTTTGAACGATACAAAGTGGGAAACTCTACGGCTTACGAACTCAGAGAAGTGCAACGCAACGCCGTAGCCGCTGAAACTCGCCTCATTGAAGCTGAATTCAACGCCAAAATCACCGAGATTGAATTGTTGAGATTGAGTAGTAAGATTTTGGAATAATTTTCTATATTTGAATACGGAACTATATACATATTGTCGCAAATTGGATTTTCATTATCAATAGCGAGGGATTTACATCCCTCGCTATTGATAATGAGCTGAAAATCAACTATATATTAATTCAAAAAATATCAAGTTTTCATTGCGACAATAAATATATAATTCCGTTTGAATGAATAAATCTGGATTCTTATGAACTCAAATAAAATTATTTATATGGGAATTGATGCACCAAGAATTCACCAAGAAATCATTACAAAATTGGTTTATGGTGTTACTTCTTTCTACAAAAATGGCGAAACGATGTTGTTCCCTTACCCTGAAACAATGATTGATGAGAGTGAGACCAGTCCAGTTCCTGATGTGATGTTGGTAAATCGTGAAAATGATTTAGCCGAAGTAATTATTGAGATAACCCATACACAAGGCTTCAAGAAAGACATTCAAAAAATCAGGGAATTGATGGAAGAATATAATGTTCCCGAAGGTTTCGTGTATGATTATAAACTGAAAATTTGGCAATCAATTGCTTCTACCCCCAAAAATGCCCCACAGTCTTTCTGCGAGGCATTGCAATATGATTTGAATAATTTTTTGATTGATTAATTCTCTTAACTTAAACTTCTTCAACCGCCATTTGCTTATCATACAGTTCCCGATATGCCCCGTTGGCTTCCATCAAATCGTCGTGCGTTCCTTCCTCTATGATTCTGCCATCGTCGAGCATGATGATTTTATCCGCTAATTTTGCCGATGAAACTCGGTGAGAAATAATTACCGAAGTACGCCCTTTCATGATACTTTGTAGATTATTTAAAATTTGATTTTCGGTCTTGGTATCAACTGCCGAAAGGCAATCGTCCAAAATCAAAATTCTGGGTTCACGGGCAATGGCACGGGCAATGGAGAGTCGTTGTTTTTGTCCTCCCGAAAGTGTTACGCCACGTTCTCCCAGTACAGTATCAAATCCTTCTGGAAAATCAATCACATTATTATATAAGTCAGCGTCTTTGGCAGCTTGTAAAATTTGCTCTTCGGTCATGTTTTGGCTACCAAATTTTACATTATTTTTGATAGAATCCGAAAACAAAAAAACATCTTGCGGAACGTAACCAATTTGCGAGCGTAAATGATTTACATTCAGGTCTTTAATGGCAGTTTGGTCGATGCTGATTTCTCCCGCTGTTACATCATACATTCTACAAAGCAAGTTGGCAATGGTACTTTTCCCCGACCCCGTAGTACCTAAAATCGCTACCGACTCGCCCGCCGATACCTGCATAGAGAAATCTTTCAGAGCTACAATGCCAGAATCTGGATACACAAACCGAACATTTTTTACGGAAATATCGCCTTCAATATCTTTTTGAATATTTTTAGTGGAAACTATATCCGTTTTTTCATTCAAAAACTCATTGATTCGCTGTTGAGAAGCTGCCGCACGTTGAATTTGAGAAGCCGTCCAACCCAAAGCAATCATGGGCCACGTGAGCATATACACATACATGATAAACTCCGTGATACTTCCGGGGGTAAGCCGCCCAGCCATTACTTCCATGCCACCCACATACACCACAATCACCGAACTCAGACCCGCCAAAACCGAAACCAAAGGAGAAAATAGCGAATCAACTTTTACTAAATCCAGCGATTTTTCACGGTAAATATTGGCTTGCCTTGTAAAGGCAACGGTTGAAGGTTCTTCTTGAACAAAGGCTTTCAAAACTCTAATTCCAGAAAATGCTTCTTGCGTAAAAGTGGAAATTTTTGACAAATTGGCTTGAATTTGCTCCGATTTCCGCATGATTATCGTATTCACAAAATAAATACTAAACGATAAAAACGGTACAGGTAAAAGCACAAACCAAGTGAGTTTCTGATTCACCGAAAGCATATACCAAATCACAAGAATAAATACGGTGATGAGATTCAAACCGTACATGATGGCAGGACCCACGTACATCCGTACTTTATTGACATCCTCTGAGATTCGAGCCATCAAATCGCCTGTATTATTTCTACGGTAAAAACTCAAAGGAAGGGTTTGGTAGTGATGATAAATCTCATTTTTTAAGTCGTACTCAATATGTCGAGACATCACGATGAGTGTTTGGCGTACCAAAAACAGGAAAAACCCTTTCAGTAAAGCCAATACTAAAATCATCAACCCGTAAAGGAGTATCGAAAAAGCAAAGAATTCATAAATGGAAGACTGAATTTTGAAGCCGTCGAAGAGGAAATATAAATCAATCGTTTCTTTCACTAAATCAAGAGCATACCGAACAATTTGGGCAGGTACAACCCCGAAAAGATTGGAAACAAACGTAAATAAAGTACCCAGAATTAAGTACCATTTATATTTCAAAAAGTATTTATTGAGATGCTTTAGGTATTTCATAAAGTGTTTTTGGATACGCTTTTAAAAATCTTCATTAGATTTTTGTCTGGTATCCACAAGATTGATAATCGTTATTTGATTACCACCAATTGTATAATAAAGGGCAGTCTGGGAGGTAATAATTATTTTACGCAAAGAAGAAAGCCGTTTAGAAGATATACCTATTCGTGGATTCTTCTCAAATAACTTCACTTTATCAAAAAGAGTTTCTGTAAATTTTTCTGCTACTTCAAAAGAATAGTTTTCAAGCAAATAATAGGTAATATCTCGATAATTTTCTTTTGCATCATCTGACCATACTATTTCGAAAGCCATTTCTTCACCTCCTCTTTCATTTGGTCATTAGTTGTAAAGTTACCTTTTTTAACTTCTGAAATAGAGACTTCAATGCGTTTTTGTTGATGCTCAGTAAGTTCATCTAAAATATCCCCTTTTTGATTTAAAAATAGAGATAAAGAATCATAAATATCTCTGAGATAGTCAGAATCTTCGATTTTGTCTATCATTTGATGTATGGTCGATTTTACTTCAATAGTTACCATAATTACTTCATTTTTATTTAAAATTATGAAATAAAAGCTGCATTTCAAATATGGGTTAAATTCCTTGATAATCCTGATTTGAAAACAGTCTTTTATGAGACTATATCTTGAACTTTCTTGAGCAAGTCGAGGTTAGTTTGATTGACTATTAATCCTACAAAAGTCTAAAAAATATGTCATATTTTAGCCGTTTTTCTTAAAAAAATACTAATTTTGCAAAAGTAAATTTCACAAAAAAACGTTCTTTCAGTACACAATGGTAAATAGAAGACTTCTCCGAACCAAGGCTTTCCAAAACCTTTACGCCTTCCGCACAGCCGAACGAGCTGATTATCAGTTATACTACGATTTGATTGCCGAATCTTTCCTCCCTAATCTTGATTTGATGATTCCTAAAGAGCAACAGATGCCCAAACTTGAAGGTTTGCGAAAACTGGCTGAATTGCACTATGAGGAAGTGTTGAACAAGAAAGAATCCGATGAAGAAATCCCCGTGGATTCTAAAAATGCGGCTAAAAAAAATGTGTTGCTTTATCGTGATGCACTCAAGAGAAACCGCTCAAGAATTACGCAATCAATGGTAGAAGAAGTAGAAAATATCTACAACGTTTATCTGAAAATGTTGAATCTACTAATTGAAATCACAGATATTGCCGTTTGGGATGAGCAACGCCGTTTGGTAGAAACCGATGTACGTACAGCAAGATTGGCAGAAAATGTTGTACTGAAAAACCTCAAGAATCTTAAAGCGTTAGAGACAGAATCAATTCGTAGAAATGTGAATTGGACTGACGATGACCAAAACCTCCTCCGTAAACTTTTCTTGGATGGCATCTTGCCTGATACCGAATTCCAGTCGTACCTTCGTACTACCAAACATACTTTTGAAGAAGATTTGGCTCTGGTTCAGTACCTTGTAAAGACTTTTGTACTGAAACATCATTTAATAACCGATTATTTTGAAGAAAAAGACTTAAATTGGGGCGAAAATAAAGACGTTCTGAAAAGTTTGATGGTAAAAACTTTTAAAATTTCAAGTTTAGAAGATTTAACCCTTCAGCCTTTAGCCATGAACTGGGATGATGATAAATATTATTTCATTGACCTCTTCAATAACGTTTTAGATAACGAAGAATCGTATGAAAAAATAATTCTTGACCAAACTCAAAACTGGGAAGGCGACCGTCTGGCAATGACTGATTTACTAATCCTAAAACTTGGCTTGGCAGAAATGATACACTTCTCAAGTATTCCAGTGAAAGTTACGATTAATGAATACATTGAATTAGCCAAGAATTATTCAACTCCAAAGTCAGGACAATTTGTTAACGGTCTTTTGGATGTACTTTCTCAGAAATTACAGAAAGAGGGCATTATCAGAAAATCAGGACGTGGTTTGATAGATAACAAATAAATTCAATGAGTAAATGAATAAATGAGTGAATGAGTGAATCTAAAAACAGCATAAACTCATGAGCAAAATTTATGAATAAACTCGTTTTACTAATAATCTAAACATGAGGAATGTTTTATGAGAAAATGGCGTTGAATCAGATTGGTAATTGATAAGACAAAATTGTTTTAATTAAGATTTTGTTACTCTAATCTATTCACTCATTCACTTATTCAGTCATTCACTCATTATAAAAAAATGAGCAAATCATCAAAAACATTTTGGGCATTTATGACAGGTGCCGCAGTAGGTTCAATTTTGGGTATTTTGTACGCACCAGACAAAGGCGAGAATACTCGTAATAAGTTGTTCTATCAATTGCAAAAATACAGAGACCAGTTACAAGGACTTATCTCTGACTTGATTGACGGAAAAGAGATTCCAGAGACAATGGCAAAGACTGAAGGGAAAAAAGTGGTAAACGAAGCCCGTGAAAAAGCCGAGAGATTATTGGAGGATGTAGAAAGTATGATGAATCAAATTAAGGCAAAAGCGTAATTCTCCATAGCACGGGGATAATGCCCGCATAATAAGCTCTATTATACCATGAAAAAAATAGTAATACTTGCCCTAACATTCGGCATTTTTGTAGCCTGCGAAAATAAACAACGAACGGATGCCCAAACCCTTGAAGAAAAACAAAAAGCACTTCAACCAACGGCAGATAAGTTTCCAGTAATGCAGATAGATACTCCCGTGGTTGATTTAGGTAAAATCATGGAAGGAGACACGATTATGCACGTATATAATTTCAAAAATACGGGTAATATGCCGCTGGTTTTGAGTAACGTGAGTGCCTCGTGTGGGTGTACAACCCCTTCGTATTCTACTGAACCCGTAGCACCGGGAGATAAGGGATTCATCACCGTAAAATTTAATAGTAAAGGAAAAGAAGGGAAACTAAATAAAACGGTAACGGCTTTTGCTAATACCAAACCAGCGGAAAACATGGTTTCTTTTAAGATAGAAGTATTACCAAAAACCATAAAATAGAAACACGGTGAACGGTTCACGGTGGAGTTAATAAATTTTCAATTTAATCAAAATGTACAATAGCATTTTATTACAAGGAATAGGTGGCGGAGGAGCATCTTCCTTATTTTTAATAGCAGGGATGTTCGTAATTATGTATTTTTTCATGATTCGTCCCCAACAAAAGAAGCAAAAAGAGCAACAGTCATACGTAGATGCCCTCAAAGCGGGTGATAAAGTAGTAACGATTGGAGGTTTACACGGCACGGTCGTTTCGGTACGTGATAAAACGGTGGTATTAGAAGTAGATGCCAATAAAGGCGTTAGAATGGTATTTTTGAAAACGGCAATCTCAAAAGATTCGTCTGCTCAGATTACAGAATAGTTTTATAGTTGAAGAGTTATGTAGTTTAAAAGTTGCACAGGAAAATCCCTCTGAATTTTTAGCTTTCTAACTCTTCAACTTTCTAACTCCCAAAATTATGAAAACGACTACTTCAAAAACTGATTACAAAGCTGTTTTCATTAGTCTTTTAGCAGCTATTATTTTCTGGATAATGAATGCCCTTAACAAAGATGGTTATTCGCAGAAAATGTCCTTCCCTCTTCAATTTTCCTACAACGACTCTCTGTATATTCCAACTCAGCCATTGCCTGAAAAAATTTCAGTAAATGTATCTGGAAATGGTTGGAATCTTTTACGTAAGGCTTTTGCCTTAGATATTACTCCCGTGAAGTATTCAATAGAGAAACCTTTGAAAACTAAATACCTTAATACGGGTTCACTCACAGATTCGCTCTCTGACTACATCAAAGACGTAAAAGTAAATTATGTAGTAGCCGATAGATTTGATTTAGAATTTGACCGAAAAATAAGCAAAGAATTTATAGTAAGAGTAGATAGTACT
>JALONS010000351.1 GCA_025454855.1 Arcicella sp. | reverse complement strand
ATCGGAGACTAATTTAGACAAACGTCCATCAATCGTAAACTTTCCGTTTAGTAAACCTGAACCTACCATCACGGTACTTTTACGAGTTTTGAAAGAACCGATAGAATTATTGATTTCTGCGTATGGTTCTTTTCTGAATTCATTGGTAGAAAGATTGACGGTTGCCCCAAATGCTCCCGCTCCGTTGGTGGATGTTCCCACACCCCGTTGGATTTGAATAGAATTGGTGGAACTCGCTAAGTCGGGCATATTTACCCAGTACGTTCCCTGTGATTCAGAATCATTGATAGGAATACCATTGACCGTCACATTGATGCGAGTGGCATCAGTACCCCGTATGCGTATGCCCGTATAGCCAACACCTGCACCTGCATCGGAAGTAGTAACCAGCGACGGCGTAAAGTTGAGCAGTTGCGGAATATCTTGCCCCAAATTCTGTTTTTGGAGATACTCTTTGCTAATGTCAGTGTACGCCATAGCTGATTTTGCATTGGCACGAGTAGCACTCACCACCACTTCATCGGCAACGAACGTTGATTTTTGGAGCGATAAATCAATGGTTGCGTCTTTCTGCAAATCAATTATTTTAGTGATTTTCTCAAATCCTAAATAGCTGATTTTCAGAACGTAGCTTCCGCTTTTTAAGTTTTTCAACGTGTAATTACCCTGCTGATTGGTGGTAGTTCCTCTGGTGGTATTTTCCAGCGTCACATTAGCGGAAACGAGTGGTTTACCTGTTTCTGCATCGGTAATTTTTCCAGAAATAGAGAATTGAGCGAAGGAACAGTTTACAGTGAGCAGTAAACAGCAAACAGGGAGAACGGTGAATGCAAAAAATCCCTGTACAAAACTCAATAAATAAGAAAAGCCCTTAAAATTTTTCATGGTTGAAAATTTTTAAGACAGATAAAGGAGTCAAATCCTGTCAGATTTAACAAATAACAAAAACCCTAAATATTTTGTGATAAACAAAATTCCCTTCGACGGCATTACCCGCATCAGGTTCAATGGGTATAATCTCAGCCCGTTATTATGAGGCACCCCTTTTTGTGATTGTGTGGCAAAGATAGGTGGAAATAATGATGTAAAAAAATAATTTTCAATACTCAATTTTCAAATAAGGGAAGTAGCGGATTGGTAACTTTAATTACTTGTACATTGGGCGTTGAAAATTGAGCATTGAAAATGATAAAAATTAATTTCTTACATCACCAACTTAAACCCCTCTCCATGCACATTAACTATCTGTATTTCAGGCTCTTCTTTCAAAAATTTGCGAAGTTTAGTGATGTAAACATCCATGCTACGGGCGTTAAAATAGGTATCATCTCCCCAAACCATTTTCAAGGCAAAACTTCTACTTACTGAATTACCCATATTTTCACAAAGCAGTTTTAGTAATTGGGATTCTTTAACGGTTAGTTTCTGAATATCTCCTTCACGGCTGAGGGTTTGCTTATCGGAGTCGAAAGTGAAAGTTTTAATCTGAAAAACCGTAATTTTCTCATTTTGCAACTCCTCTTTCTGGCTTCTACGTAAAACCGCCTGCAAACGAGCCAATAATTCTTCCATCGAAAACGGTTTGGTCATGTAATCATCCGCTCCCAACTTGAATCCTTGTAGGGTATCTTCTTTCATAGATTTAGCCGTCAGGAAGATAATAGGCGTGTTTTTATCCGACATTCTTACTTCTTTAGCTAAAGTAAAACCATCTTTTTTGGGCATCATTACATCAAAAATACAGAGGTCATAAGGTTGTTGAACAAACTTCGTGAGGGCATCATCGCCATCTTTTGCTAAAGTAGTTTCGTAGCCTTTAATCGTTAAATATTCCTGTAAAAGTGTGCCTAAATTGGGGTCATCTTCGGCCAGTAGAATCTTGGTCATTTTTGTTAAATTGGTTTGATTTATGTTTTACTTTATTTTTGTTTATGGAAAAACCTAACTACCCGATTAATTCGTTTGAAAATGAACTTTTTCACTTTTTTGATAGTATTGGAGATGAAATAGTTACTAAAAAAGTCGTTGCATTTTATACATCAAAAGAAAATGAACAAGTTTATCGTCTCATTCTCGGAGACGTGCTTGATGATGGAAACATTGACATATACAGTACCAGTCAAAATAGTGATATGGAAATGATTTTAATAACTGTAATCAAAACAATTGAAAAGTTTTTTAATCGTTATCCTGACAAAATTGTTACTTTTACAGGTAGCACACCTGCAAGAACACGTTTGTATAGAGCAGTTATTTCAAAATTTGTAAACAATGAGGACCACCCTTACAAAATTTATGGAATTAAAGCCGATAATGAGACAGAATTATTTCAAAACAACCATCCATATATTGGATATTTAATTTTAAAAAAAGATGGAAACAACTAAAAATATAACTAATAATTCTCAGAAAAAGATGCCATACATTAATATGGATAGTCCTGATTTGAAAAAAGAATTACAAAAGATGGATGAAATTATTAAAAAAATAAAATTTCCTCTTGCTACGAAATAATTTTGTTCTTGTACTCATGATTTGTATTGTCATGGACTAAGAGTTCAATAAACTGTCAAAAAAAATCAGTCCTCTTTTTGTGATATAGTAAAGATTATTTAGGAGTAAATCATCGACAGCACAATTACGTATTTCGATAAAATCTTTTTCAAGATACATTTCGAGGATTTCAATTAATTCATCATCAGAAAATTTGAAATTCCACCTTTCTAATCTTTCTTTCAGATAAGAACCGCAAATCCCATCAAGTTTGGAATTGGCTGAATTTATTAATAGAAGTACACAATTTTCAAGTGTCTTATCCATGGGTTTTTTATATGTACCAACTTATGAGTTTCTGTCTATATGATTTATTGTTGGTTAATGGAGGAATTTATCACGGTTACTAACTTCAAATGTTAATTTATTGGGATTTCCCCAATAGACTCTTACAGAATGACATGACACATAATTTATAAAATTATAGAATTAACCATGCAAATCAGGTATGAATTTTCCTAAATTGCATGATTAATTTGGCAACACCACCTCAAACTCACTTCCTTCACCCAATTTACTTTGCACGTTAATTTTGCCGTGATGTTCTTCTACCATCTTTTTCACGTAGCTGAGTCCCAAACCAAAGCCTTTTACGTCATGCACATTGCCCGTAGGAACACGATAAAATTTTTCAAAAATGTTTTTCATAGAATCTTTCGTCATTCCGATACCCTTATCACTTACTCTGATAGAAAGCCCCTTTTCGGTGTTTTCAGTCGTTATTTTGATAATGGGTTTTTCAGGCGAGTATTTATTAGCATTGTCCAAAAGATTGAAAATAATATTAGTCAAATGCACTTCATCAGCCTGAATTTCTGGGCTTTGAGCTTGTAAATCAGTTTCAATTTTCCCTTCTCGGAGTTCAATTTGTGGACTGATTGTAATACCTTTTCTACCTGTGAACCAAGCCGTTTATTTTCATCTTGAATGATACCCAGATACCGCTTAAAAATAGTAGGACTTGCCGCCACGGCTTCATCTCCCAGCATTTGAGTTGCCAACGAAATCGTAGAAATGGGCGTTTTGAACTCATGCGTCATATTGTTGATGAAGTCGTTCTTAATGTCTGCTAATTGTTTTTGTTTCACGATGGTACTAACCGCCACGTAAAAACAGCCCAAAACCACTAAAATCAACAATAGTGAGGTAGCGTACATCATCCAAATATTACGAATGATATAACGGTCTTGATTCGGGAAATACACCCGTAAATAATTTTCTGAATTACTGTAATCATTCGGGAAAAGACTTACGGTGTAGGTATCTTTATCGTTTTTCAAACCTGTCATTTTATATTTCATCGACGACGCATAGTGTAAATAAGACGGATTTTCAATGCTACTGATACCATACTCAAACGGTATCGTGATGCCTTTCATTTTGATTTCGTACTTCAATAAAGAGTCTAAAACCTGATAATTAATTCTATCGTAGATACTTCGTTTCGTAAACAAAAAGTCGTTGAAAACTTCTTTTGCCATCTCGGTTTTATCCTTGATTTTTTGGGCAGTTTCGGTATATTGTGCTTTCCGCTCAAGCGGTATTTTCTTTACTTTTTTCTTCTTTGTTACTGCCATTTTGGCTTTGTTCAAAGAATCTTCAATCATCTGGTTATGTCGCTGAATGGCTTCCCCAAAAATCTCATCCAATTGCTTTTGCCCACTCATCAGACTAATCATGTCTTCATCTTTGAGGTCGATGGAAAACTCCTGATGCTCTCTAATTTCACCATTGGGCAATATTTCTACTCCTTTTGACACTAAAATATCAGACGGGAATTGCCTTTCTGACATCTTTCCTAAATTCATTGCCACCGAAGGACTCTGAGCGACCGCCGCTTTTTGGTGATTTTTCTTGGGTTCGGCAGATTCTGTGGTAGGCTTGGCAATGGCTAATAATTGCTTTTTATGTTCTTCCGAAGCCATCTTTCTCTGCATGAAATAATACATCTCTTGCTGGGATAACTTCCTGACTACCTGCTGCATAGCATCACGTACATCACTACCAAATTGGTCATTCTTGGTGCGTACTGTAAAGCCAAGCCAGTACATCTGAAAAACAATTAAGCCCAACAGTGCAAAAGCCATTAAGGCAATGATATATCTGATTTTACGCTGAGTCATATTTTAACTGTTGGCTATTGGCTTTTGGTTGTCGTCTTTTAAAAAGTTAATAGCCGATTACCGATAGCTAAAAGCCCTTATGCAACATTTTATTTTTTCTTACGTCTATACTTCAACACAAAATTAACGCAAATATTTACCCTTGTATTACCTTTAACATCTTTTAACAGAAGGCCGTTTTGAAGGAATAAAGATTTGTATAAATTTGCTTTACTCTTTTTATTATCAATGACAAAAAATAATTAAACCATTCACTCACAACACTTTACAAATTAAATTTTCATCAAATATGTGTACCGATTAGAGTGTACCATTTTTAGAGTGTACCATTTATCGAAAAATAATACCAATGAAAAACATCATCACAACTGCCTTTATGCTGACGATAGGAATGTCGGCGATGGCACAAAAAAACATCTCGCAAAATATTGAAGAAAAAAATGGACAATTAAATATCCATATTGAGTCTTCAGAAAATGGTAAAAAAGAAGTTTTCGACCGCAGTTATAACGTAACTGGTATGAATGAAGCCGAAAAAGAAAAACTTATCAATCGTATCTCAGACTCGCTTTTAACCGCTTCGGGCAATGGCGAACGTAAGCAAATCAGAATTAAGGTAGATAGAAATCATGACCGCCATAACGACGACATGAGACCCGACAATGACGATGACGACCGTCCTTTTTCATTGAATTCACCACAAGGAAAAAAGAAGAAGCGAGTTGAAATCTATAAAGATGGAAAAAGAATAGAAAAAGATTTAGACGGAGATGGCAACGATGACATGACCATTTTCTTCAAAGATTTTGGGAAAGATATGGAAAAACGATTTAAAGATTTTGACCACAAAGAAATGTTCAGCTCGATTGAACCAATGGTGAAAAACTTTAAATTTAAGTTTGATGGCGATATGAAAGATTTTGATTTCTTAAATGAATCTAAAACCATTAAAGCCCTTAAAATTTATCCAAACAAGCCTTTTGATAATAAGCTGAATCTCAAATTTTATGCTCCCGAAAAAGGCGATGTTAGCGTAACCGTTACCGACATCAACGGGAAGGAAGTAGGTTCGCAAAAGATTAAAGATTTTCAAGGCGATTTTATGGGGCAAGTAGATTTGAAGAAAAACGTAAAAGGAACTATATTCGTAACCGTAACCCAAAAGGAAGATGGTACATCGAAACGAGTTGTAGTGGAATAATTCTCTGAGTGATTTGTGATTTTTAGTCACAAATCACTCATTTTCTTGATAACTTTCAAAGCCTAAAAATAAAATGCGTTTGCAAGATATTTTCTTCATCAAATTCAACTAAGGTAGCCCTCTGTCTGTGATTCCAAGAATATCCTATTTCGGTAGAAAAATGAGAATTAAAACTATGGTTATAACCCAGATACAACTGATTTTGGCTGAAGGTATTAGCTGGTAAATTGGGCGGAATATCGTAAAGTGGTTCTTCACTAAGAAAAATGGTATTATTGGGATTCCAATTATACCTCAATTGTAAACGCAAACGTAGCCGAGCTTGCTCATCCCCCCAAGAATCGTCCAAACGCTTAAATATTCGGTATTCATACCCTACTCTCGAACGAAAAATCCAATTTTTAGCCACATTCTTCGACCACTCAACGAACAACGCAGGTCTAAGTTCAGTGCGGTCAATGCGATTAAAATCATCTTGTTTTCCGTACTACCCCTCCATGAGTCTCAACGAAAAAGGATTAGCGGTAGAAGTAGTAAAATCATTTTGTCTTCGCCAATGAATATCAGCCATAATACTCCAATGCTCACTAAATTCCTTCTGAACGGCTAATCTACTCCACGAAGATACATGATGATAAGTTTGACCACTACACCAAGCCATTCCAAGAAAAAAAGTAAAACCAGTAATGGTAAATTTAGTCATATAAACAGTTAGTCTGATACCCGTAAAAATACTTAAAAATGAAATGAGAGTCAATCTCTACTCATTTTATTTTTTTCAATAAATGTTTGCAAACAAATAGAGAAAGCACTAATTTTGCATCCACAATTCACCAGAACAATATGCGAAAATAGCTCAGCTGGTAGAGCGCAACCTTGCCAAGGTTGAGGTCGCCGGTTCGAACCCGGTTTTTCGCTCAGCTTACAAAAGCACCTTTTGGTGCTTTTTAAGTTTAAGAGGAAGATAGAAGTATCAGACTCATGCCAGGGTGGTGGAACTGGTAGACACGCAGGACTTAAAATCCTGTGAACGTAAGTTCGTACGGGTTCGATTCCCGTCCCCGGTACCATTATCTGAAAGGAGCAAATATCATTGATATTTGCTCCTTTTTTTATATGTTACTTTTTGTGTAATAGTACTCTTTTTCCCCAATGAAAGATTATAAAAAACCAACGGGTAAGTTGCATTCAACTTCAGAAAAATCCACTCCTATCACCCATCTTCCACACATTTTAGCGGCAATAACCTCAATTTTAAAACTGGCTTGGTTTTTGCAAATTTTTATTGATTAAAGTAACTATGGCACATCCTCAATATGAAAAAGGCTTTTTTATTTATCGTTTTACTGCTGACATCCGTCATGTTAAAAGCACAAGACATTCAGTCTGCTTCTTTTTTCACGGGTAATTATCACGACTTGTTTCAAGAAGCCAAACGCTTGAAAAAACCTATCATTTTGGATTTCTCAGCCAGTTGGTGTGGACCTTGCAAGAAAATGGATAAAGAAACGTACTCAGATGAGATTGTGGCATCCATCATTAGTCTGAAATACTTTGCTTATAAAGTAGATATAGGAGAAATAGAGGGTTTAGAGATTGCCGATAAATACAACGTTACGCAGTTTCCTACTACGCTGTTTTTGGATTATAACGGTAAAGTATTAGGTAGATTGAAAGGGTTTTATCCACCAGAATATTTTATGAAAATTCTGGAAATGAACCAAAACCGACGTAGAAGCATTTTTCAGAAAGAAGAAGATTTTGATACCTTGATTACCAGTTTATAATGAAAAGCCCCTTCAGATTATCTGAAAGGGCTTTTTCAATTTTAATAGTTTGTGTAAGGTAATGAAAATCTAAGATTTAACAATTCCTTAACATTGGGGCAATGGCTCAGGAGTACCTTTGTGGCAAAATACCAATATGAATTTAATACAATTTGAAAATGTGGTAATTTGAAAATGTTTCTATTTACTGTAAAACGTTTTCAAATTAGTAAATTCTCAAATTTCCAAATCCCAAACCACAATGTTCGGACTCGACACATCTCTGTTTATTCTCCTCTTTTTATGTTTATTTTTGGCTTGTGCTTTTGAATTCGTGAACGGTTTTCACGATACTGCCAATGCTGTTGCTACTGTTATTTACACCAACTCTTTGAAACCAACGCAAGCCGTTGTATGGTCGGGGTTCATGAATTTCTTGGGTTTACTTACGGGCGGAGTTGGCGTAACCATGTCAATTATCGGGCTACTACCCACCGAACTACTGATAGACCCTAACGTTTATCATGCGATGGCTCTGGCTTTATCTATGTTGCTTTCTGCCATCATCTGGAACTTGGGTACTTGGTACTTCGGTATTCCTGCTTCATCGTCACATACGTTGATTGGTTCAATCATCGGTATTGGTGTAGGGTACGCACTTCTGCCAGAAAATAACAAAGGGATGTCCACCGTGAACTGGGACAAAGCCATTGAAATCGGTCAGGCATTATTACTTTCTCCACTTTTTGGTTTTGCCGTTGCCATCGTTTTGATGTATATTTTGAAGAAATCAATCAAAAATAAAGATATTTTCAAAGAGCCTAAGAAAGATACGCCTCCACCGATGTGGATTCGTGCTTTATTGGTAACTACTTGTACCTTAGTGAGTTTCTTTCACGGACGTAACGACGGACAAAAAGGTATCGGCTTGGTGATGTTGGTTTTAATTGCTTTTTTACCCAGCTATTTTGCAATCAATACTGAGGTGGACCCTTTCAAATTACAGGGAGAAGTTGGTATTGTTCAATCAATTGTTACTAAAATTGATACCAACCAATTATCATCTACTGAGAAAGAAAGCTACGCTAAAATCATGAAAGGCGTAAAAGGTTTGAATGTGATTTTTGCCGATAAAACATTAAATGCGAAAAATTTGAGTGTAGATACCAAATTAGAAATTCGTAAGGATGTTTTAAACATTAACAAACACACTAAGAAATTGATGGAAAGTGAGGCGGTTACCCTAAGTGCCGACGATAAAAAAGCCTTGAAAAATGCTACGGCTGGTAAGAAACCTCCATTCTTTACGTTTGGTAATTCTAATAATGGTTTGTCTTCATTAACAGACTTTGCTCCTAACTGGGTGATGTGGATGATTGCCTTATCGTTAGGTTTAGGAACGATGATTGGCTGGAAACGTATTGTGGTAACGGTAGGTGAAAAAATTGGTAAACAACACCTTACTTACGCTCAAGGAGCTTCGGCAGAATTGGTAGCTTCTATTACTATTGGTTTAGCTACGGCTTATAAGTGGCCTGTTTCTACAACGCACGTATTGTCGTCGGGTATTGCAGGTTCAATGGTGGCATCAAAAGGTATCAAAAACTTACAAGGTGGCACGGTTAAAAATATCGTGATGGCGTGGGTACTTACTTTACCCGTAACTATCTTGTTATCAGCTACTTTATTCTATTTGCTTCGCACCATTTTGGGATAATATTTTGTATCAAGTATTAGGTATTAAGATTGATTCGATTTACGATTATTTATCTGATTATCAATAATTTATTCGTAAATCTTAATCGCAGTGGCGAACCACTCGGATTAATCGTAAATAATTTATGATGAATACTTAAGTACAAAGTATAGACAATATAGATTCGAGTTATGTTTTCTTAATACTTGATACCTAATACTTCTTTTAGTACCAACTACCAATATAGAAAATCCATCATGAAAAAAATATTAATGTCGGCAATCCTACTGCTGGCACTCCCTTCCATTATTCACGCTCAAACTATCTTTTTTGCTGATAAGAAACCTCAAAAATTTAATGGTTTGGGGATTTACAATAATGATACTACTTTTTCATTGAACTTGCGTTTCAGAATGCAAGCACGGATGGGCTACACCGTTGATGATAAATTCAATTTGGTATCTTCTGATTATTTCTTGCGTCGGCTACGCCTGAGAATGGACGGTATCATGTGGTCGAAAAAATTGACTTACAACATTCAGTTGAGTTTCAGTAGAGGTGATATGGATTGGGATAATACAGGATTCCCAAACGTAATTCGTGATGCTTTTGTAACGTACAAAGCTCATAAAAATTTAAGTCTTATCTTCGGGCAAACTAAATTACCTGGAAACCGTGAACGGGTAATTTCATCATCTGAACTACAATTCCCTGACCGTTCTACTGCCAACGCTCGATTTAATATTGACCGTGATTTTGGGGCTCAATTTGTGTATGAACCACATATCGGCAAACACGCTATTTTGATGGTGAAGGGGGCATTGAGTTCGGGAAAAGGGCGTAATAATCCTACCATTACGGCAAATCGTTCAGATGGGTTTGCCTATACAGGACGGGTAGAAATATTGCCAATGGGCGAATTTGCCATGAAAGGTGATTATTCTGAAGGCGACTGGATAAGAGAAACAAAGCCTAAACTTTCTATTGGTGCAACGTATCATTTAAACGAAAAAGCACTCAGAAATGGAGGTATTCTGGGTACGCTACTCCAACAACCACGAGACATGGAGCAAGTTTTTGTCGATGCTATGTTGAAACATCAAGGCTGGGCTTTGATGGCAGAATATATGAATCGTAAAACAAAGAATGAATCTCCCGTGACGGTGTCGGCAGATGGGAAGACAAAAACTACTGTTTATGATGGTTTCGGAATAAATACCCAATTATCGTATCAATTCAAAAATCACTGGGAAATTGCAGGACGCTACACGCTGGCAGAACCCACTGGTGATACACGCCTAACTGAACCACAACAAAAAGATTATTCCATCGGTGTAACTCGGTATTTGAATTATCACCGTTTGAAAGTGCAACTTGAAGCCGTAAAAACTGACCGTTGGGATTTAATAAAAGAAAGTGCCTTAACGCCTAATTATACCTTCCGCTTCCAGATTGAGGCTGGTATTTAATAAAAAAGCGACAAAGAAAAATACCTTTGTCACTTTTTTTATTACTTCTTCAAAGTCCCCTCAAATAATTTAAAAATCCGTTTGTATTCATCCATCCACGAAGTGGGTTCTACAAAACCGTGGTCTTCCATCGGATACGAAGCTAACTCCCAGTTTTCTTTTTTGAGTTCTATCAAACGCTGAGCCAAACGAACGGCATCTTGATAATGCACGTTTACGTCCACCATACCATGACAAATCAGCAAATTACCTTTCAGCCCTTCGGCGTGATAAATCGGAGAACTTCTACGATAAGCAATGGAATCGGCTTGGGGTTCATTCAAAATATTAGCGGTATAAGGGTGATTGTAAGCCGCCCAGTCAGTAACAGGACGAAGAGCTGCACCCGCTGCAAAGACATCGGGCTTGGTAAACATTGCCATCAACGTGATAAAACCACCGTAAGAACCACCGTAAATTCCGATTTTCTTGGGGTCAATTCCTTGGGTTTCTACTAAATATTTAGCCCCGTCCACGTGGTCAGAAAGGTCTTTGCCACCCATAAAACGGTAAATACCCGTCCGCCAATTACGCCCATAACCCGCCGAGGCACGATAATCAATATCCAAAACGGTATAACCATTATCCACGAGCATATTATGGAACATATATTCTCTGAAATACTGACTCCACCACTTATGAACATTCTGTAAATAGCCTGCTCCATGTACAAAAATTACGGCAGGCTTTTTACCTTTTTCACCCGTTTTATTCTCGTAGAGACGTGCGTAAACGGTTTCGCCATCTTCGGCTTTAAAAGTGACGATTTCGGGTTCACGCCATTTATATTCTTTAAACTGCCGACTTTGCGATTTGGTAATCTGCGACGGAGCAGCATTTGTTTCATTTTCTTGTAAAAATACCTCCCACGGACGATTTGAGAAGGAATTAAGGTACGCCAATTTAGTTTCATCGGGCGACAGTACTACTTGGTTTGCCCCCGTCATTTTGGTTAATCGGGTACGAGTACCTCCCATAACCGCCATTTTATAAAAATGCTGTTCGCCAGGATGTACTTCGTTGGTAGTGAGATAAAAATATTGTTTGTCACGAGATAGTTGAACGGACTGAACCTCAAACTTACCTTTGGTAAGTTGTTTGCGAGCGGAAGAAGCTAAATTGATGGTATAAAGGTGCGAATATCCATCGGCTTCCGACTGAAAATAAATCGTTTGATTATCGGCTAAAAAGCCTAATGTACCTGTACTACCCCCGAAGCCCACACCGGGTCCGCCAATCCAAGCCTCATCCCGTTGGCGGTCGATGGTTTGCAGTTTTCGGGTAGCGGGGTCGAGACGCATAATCCAACGGTCTTTATTATCTTGACTCTTCACAACCACTACACAATATTTCCCGTCTTCCGACCAAACAACGTTGCTAAAGATTACCTTTCTTGGTTCTGGTTTTTTCTTAACGGTATCTTTCTTGGTAAGAGATGATTTCTTTATGTAATCTTTCAAATAATCAGGTTCATCGTAAATGCCGTCGATGTCTCTGGTGGAAACTTGTAAGGCGGTGTCTTTTTTAATGTCATAAACCCATAATTCGTACATGGTTTGGGTTGCCCCAACTTTTGTACGGGTAGGAAGGTCTTCGGTAAAACCAGATTCGGTGACGTAATTAGGAACAATGGTCGTTTTTGCCCCCGTAGCAGATTTCACTAAACGATAGGTAATGAATTTTTCATCGGGGCTAATAGTCTGATTATCAACCGCCTTATCTTCCATAAAAATTTCCTTAGCTCGTTTAGGCAAATCTGCTTTTTGGATTTTATCGCCTTCTTTTTTCTTATCCGCTCGTTCTTTCAAAACCTCAAAAAGCGTTAGTTGGTCTTGCTTCAACCATTTGTCTTGTTCACTCAACTTGGGTTCTGGTTTTTTCGTACCCGCCTGAAAATTAGTCAATTGGTCAATCTCGCCCGTACTAATCGTGAAACTAAACAAGTTGTTTCCTTTCGTAAAAATGATTTTATCATCTTTGGCACTGAAATTAGGATTTGACTCATTCTCAATGGTATTCGTAATCTGCCGAATCACCATCGTGCGACAATCCAACAGGAATAAATCTCCGTTTTTAGCGTAAACCTTTTTGCTAAAATCGGTCGTATAATCTCCTGAAGTAGCTGGCAAAGCACGCCGTACCTGCGGAGCAATTTTAAATGGTTTTTTTTCAGCTACTGAAGCACCATACAGCGAATCCGCCTTGTTTTTATCAGGATTCCAGTTGAAATAAATCGTTTTAGAGTCCTCCGACCAAAAAATATTAGACGGCAAAGCCCCCACCGTAAACTTAGGGTCTTGCATGATTTGCTCCACGGAGAGTTGCTGAGCCGAAAGCGTAAAAATGAGACAGTTTATTAGAAGTGTTAGTAATGTTTTTTTCATGGAGTTAGTCAATTAAAAAGGCAAGCTCTCGTGAACTTGCCTTTAAATATACGCAGAAAGAGTGATTTGATTAGTAAGACATTCAGATGAATACATATCTTTGAGGGAAATAACCGAGGTTACCTACTGGGTTGCCGTAAAAATTTTGTTCTATCAAAATTAAAAACATACATTTTACATCATGGAACTTTACAATGACAATGAAAGATTTATTTCTATCCTCTCAGACTACGGATTTAAGGCAACTTTTGGCAATGAAAGTGACACTACTTTTCTAAAAAAGGCATTAGAAGATGTTTAAAATTTAGTTTTTAATTAAAAAGGGAATCGGTTTGTTATCTTATAAACGACGAAATTTATTAGATATGCAAACTTGTTACGAAGT
>JALONS010000075.1 GCA_025454855.1 Arcicella sp. | reverse complement strand
CTTCCGTATATAAGAAAAGATGGGCAGGTTAATCCTGAATATCACGACATCACCGATACGGAGGAATTGGATGATATGGCAGCAGATGTTGAGTTTTTGGGACTTGCTTATTTTTACACAAAAAATGAGAAGTATGCAGGTTTAGCCGCTAAAATTCTGAAAACGTGGTTTTTGGAAACGGATACTAAAATGAACCCAAACCTTAACTTCGGACAAAGTATTCCAGGATTGAATACGGGGCGAGGAACAGGTATTATTGAAAGTAGAGGATTGGTGAGGGCTTTGGATGGTGTTTTATTAATTCAAAGTTCAAAATCATGGTCAAATTTAGACCATCAGAATCTGACAAAATGGTTTAGTGACTATTTAGGTTGGCTCACCGAAAGTAAATATGGGATAGAAGAATCAAACGCAAAAAATAATCATGGTACGCACTACGATGCACAAACAATTGCTTTTGCTTTATTTGTAGGAAATCATGATTTAGCCCGCCAGCAGCTTGAGAAAACAAAAAAACGCATTGAGTCACAAATTGAACCAGATGGTAGTCAGCCGCACGAATTAGCCCGCACTGCCTCATGGAGTTATACAAATATGAATTTGAATGGTTTTTTCAATATAGCTCAATTAGCCGAAAATGTTGATGTCAATCTCTGGAAGTTTCAAACACCCAATGGTAAAAGTATAAAAACAGCCCTCGATTGGTTCTTGCCGTTTGTCAGAAAAGAACGGAATTGGGAATACCAACAAATTAAAAAGTTCGATAATAGCTTGATTATCAGAAACTTGAAGATAGCTGCTTTAAAATATCAAAATACTGAATATGATGCCTTAGCTAAATCATTTGACCCCAAAGTTTACCAAGCAGATTACATAAATTTAGTGTTTTAATCTCCTGAATCAAAACTATAAATAGGTAGTACCTATACTACTATCTCCCAGAATTAGCCATAAAATGCGAAAAATTTCTATCTTCTTGATTTTGGGTTATCTAAGCAGTTATTCATCTCACAGTCAAGATTCTTACGAACAGAAAGTACAAAGTGTCTTAAAAAAACAGATTTTGGAAAATGCCAATAAGGCTCTGCAACAAAGACCAATAACTATAACCAACAATCGGTGTGAACGTTCTGCGGGAGGAATCCATGATTTTTATTCTGAAGGAGATTATTGGTGGCAAAATCCCGAAGACCCTAATGGTCCATATATCCAACGAGACGGGATGTCTAATCCTAACAATTTTGTGGCTCACCGAAAATCAATGGTTCGATTTAGCCAAATCATCGGCACATTGGCTTCGGCGTACAAAATCACTAAGCAAGAAAAATATGTAAAAGCAGCAAATAAACACTTGCACGCTTGGTTTATTGATAGCACTACTCTGATGAATCCTCACTTATTGTACGCACAAGCCATCAAAGGCAAAGCTACTGGTAGAGGCATTGGCATCATTGATATGATTCAAATGATGGAAGTGGCTCAGGGAGTTATAGTAATGCAAGAATCCAGATTTTTTAACAAGACGGATTTAGTGAGTATTAAAAATTGGTTTGCTCAGTACCTAAACTGGGTAACTACGCATCCATACGGAATTGACGAACGGGAAGCTAAGAATAATCATGGTACGTGCTGGGTTATGCAGGTGGCAGTTTTTGCTAAATTAACAAACAATCAGTTGTTACTAAATTATTGCAGAGAAAGATTTAAGCAAGTCTTATTGCCCCTACAAATGGCACAAGATGGCAGTTTTCCTTTAGAATTAAAACGCACAAAACCTTACGCCTATTCCCTTTTTAACCTTGATGCAATGGCTACAATCGCCCACGTGTTGTCAGATAAAAACGAAAATCTATGGAAATTTACGTTACCAGATGGTAGAAATTTGAAGAAAGCCATTGATTTTATGTTACCTTACATTGACAACAAAGCAAAATGGCAATTCAATAAAGATGTGATGTACTCGGAAGCATTTCCAGTGGCACAACCATCTTTATTGTTCGCCTACCAAGCATTTGGTGATGAAGAATATTTTATTAATTGGCAAAAGCACAATCACTTCCCCACGATTGAAGAAGTGATTAGAAACCTTCCTGTCAGAAACCCTTTGATTTGGTAATTCTACAAACCTGTAATTTAGTAGTTAGTTCTACACACTTACTTTATTCCAAACTACTTTAATTTCAATATTTCACTCCCAGCAATTAAAAAAGCACCTGTACCAAAATTTTGCCAACTGTCTTTATCGGCGGGTTTGGGGTCGTATCCAATATTCTGAACCCAACCCACTTTGCCAGATTCTTGCTGACACTCAACCATACTTTTCCAAGCCTTCATAACTGCTGGTTTATACGTAGGGGCATCTAAATAACCATTGTTGATACCCCAAGCTAAGGCATAAGCAAAAAAACCCGTTCCACTTACTTCTCCATGGGCAAACGATTCTGGATTCAATAAACTTACTCGCCAAAGCCCGTCAGATGGTTGTAGTTCAAGTACTCTTTTGGCTAATTTACGATACAATTCTTCGTAAAAAGGACGGTGTTTATAGTCTTTGGGCATATCTTCCAGTAACAATGCCAATCCCGCAATTACCCAACCATTCCCCCGTGACCAAAATATTTTCTTTCCATTGGGTTCTTTGCGGTCTTCGGGCATTCCTCTTTGTAAAAAACGGTTATCACGGTAAAATAAGTTCTCCTTTTCATCAAATAATAATTGGTAGCTCTCCATGTAATATTTGTGCATTTCATCTAAAAACTTAGGGTCGTTTTTCATTGCAGCATATTTGGTAATAACGGGAGGAGTCATGAAAAGTGCATCACACCACCACCACAAAATCACCTGCTCTTTGTTCCCTTTACCTTTTTTCCAATCTTGGTCTTCAAATAAATGAGCCTGTATGAATTTATCAGTAGCAGATAAATCGGCTTTTTTTTCGCCTAACTGCTTCAAATATAAATAAGCATTAGAAATTACAACATCATCCGCATGAAACAATCGAGTATAAGTTTTCCACTCATTTTTTGTTGCCATGTTCACCAACGCATCATAATAAACAGGGTCTTTGGTTGCCTGATGTGCTTTCATTACGCAAGTGTAATAAGCACCGTTTGTCCAGTCAGTAGGAGCTTTAGAAAAAATAGGATTAGCTTCCTGCCAAGCTAACGCTTTTGACATGGCACTTTTAATATCAGAATTATCATTTACACTAATGTTTCTCGATGTTTTACAAGAAATACTAACCAATATGATGAATAATAAGGGGAAAAATTTCGTTAAATGTTTCATTTTTTTATTAAGAATACTACCAAAAATCTATAAGTTAAAGTCATACTAATTCCCTTCTATTTTGCCTATTTCTTAGTTACAGCCTTTGCTATAAATAATTACTTGGGCATCCACAATCTCGTAGGTAGAGTGTGTGATTCTACAAATAAGGTTTAATTTTTCATAAAGGGATTCCATCTCGAGGTTGGCAGTCAGATAACAATTTTGTATCTTCTTTTCATCATAATTGAATGAAATACCATAGGCTTTTTCTAAACTTGCAAAAACCTCTGTGAGCGGTGTATCATCAAACTGAAAATTAGATTTCTGGGTTTCCACAATCTGAATCGGCATTTCAACAATCGTTTTTACCAATCTATTCTCTTCAGTATCAAACAAAGCCTGCTGATTAGGCGTTAGTACTACCCCTGCCAAAAGTAAATTATCTTGCTTTACAGACTCAGTCAAGTCTTTTTGAGTATAAACCGAAACCTTACCAGTTTTTACTTGAACTTTTGCTTTTTGTTCGCCATCAAAATAACTTACCATGAAACTCGTCCCTAATACCTGCGTTGAAATTTTTTGAGTATGAACCCAAAAGGGCTTTTCAGAATTTTTCACTACCTCAAAGAAGGCTTTACCATTTAAAAAAACTTCTCGTTTCTTTGAATCAAAAGGGTTGGGATATCTAATTCTACTCTTGGGGTACAACTGAATTTTACTACCATCTTCCAGATAAAGCGTGATGATTTGGTTAGTTTTATTGGTGTTTTCAACTACCTTTTCTAAATCTTTATTAGCAGTAATAGTATTGGGTAAAATGGGTTTATTAAAAATCAACGAATACGAGAAAATACCTAAGCCCAACAACAACACTACGGAAGCTGCCATTCTGAATACTTTATTTTTCCAAAAAATAAATTTCGATTTACCTTCGCTCAAGACTATGTAAACAAAATTCTCAATTTCATCATCTGAAGCCTGTATCTCCTTTTCTTGAAGGTTTTGCAGGAAAGATTTTGCAAAAAGGATATTTGCTTTGCTATCGGGGTTTTCGAGCATCCATTTTTCCCAAAAAGCAGTTTTGATGGGGTCATTATCAATGACCCAGCCTCTAAAACTCTCGTCTTTAATTAATTCTTCAAACGAAGCATTTTTATACTCTTTTTGCATAGTCAAATCTTTTGAAAAGATGAAAGATGTACTAACGAAATACCATAAATGTATATTCTGACAAGTAACAGTTAGTATTTAGTTGTTGATTTTTATTGTATCTAAAAATAGAAATAAGTCATTGAAAACCAGAGCTTAATTTCTTGCTATTTTAAAATAATGTTTGTTGTTTCTGTTTGGGTATTTAACGGATTCATTTATTTACCAACGTAAGTTGTAAAACCGCTTCTGTAATTCGGCGAGGCAAATCTACTTTTATTTGATTACAGCAAAAAGTAGAGATTTGACCATAAAATTAAAATTTGTATCCAATTTTCTTTGAAGGACTTAAATGCCACCTGAATGAGATTTGATACAGACTGCGTATTAATATCCATTATTTTAGAGATTTCTTCTCTACTAAGATTTTGATAATATTGAAGGTAAATTACCTCCCGTTGCCGTTTAGACAGAGCATTGAGTGCTTTTTTTACTTTTTCGTTTATTTCAAAATCACTTTCTTGCTGTATCATTGTCCACTCAAAGGAATGCTCTGACAGGCTTGAATTATTTTCATAATCAAGTTCTTCGTCCACTTTCATTATTTGTTGGCGAAAGCCTTCTCGTACCACTTTTTTACGTACTGAACTAAATAAATAAGCCTTTACACTATCAGGAACGGCTACTTTTTCCCGTCTTTTCCAAACCTCAATGAAAACTTCCTGCACACAATCTTTTATAAAATCTTCATCCTTCACAAATTTGAACCCGTAATTTAATAACACGTTGAAATATTGCTTTACCAGTTTGTTTAGGGCAAACTCACTCCCACCCTTCATCTGAATCCAAAGTTGAAGGTCTAAATTAGCATTGCTGTTTTGTTTCGTACTCATTAATTATCAATGAGTTTTCAGAAGATAAAACTCATCTTAAATATTTTAGGTTGTTTGTGGTTAAAAGTATATGTTTATTTTTAGCGTAATAAAAATCATTTGTTTCGTTACGATTGGTTCTGAACACAAATCTTGACATTGATAAAAGGTTTATCACCCCAATGAATATTCTTAACCTCTCCACTCCTGAATCTTTGCATTTCCAATGGTGGCAATAAACTATATTCTCTTTCCAGTTGCACTGGTAATTATTCTTTAGAATGAACCAGCTCAATCATCATTATAGCTCTTTATTTGCTAAATTTAAAAAAACTTATTCAAATAAGAGTAAATTTATTTTCACTCTGTCTTTTCATCATAAGTTGTTTATTTAGCATCTTCTCATAACTCTTATTCATAACTAATTGAATGAGAAATGCTTTGAGTTAATAAAAATTAATATCAAATTACTATCTCCAAGATAAGAATATCTAAGAGACTGAACATTTATTGGGTATTATCAACGCACAATCCATACCGAGTAGATTTATAATAGCATAGATATATTTTAGATTCGGTTTGTCCACTTTTGGTTTAACACATCACACTAAAATAATCAATCCACAAATCTCATACTTTCTAAGTTTATCGTAGAAGTTATAGAAATAATAAGCTCCATCGAAGAAAACAAAAAGTAAATAAGAGAGCTTTAAAAAAGCTCCCGTATCATTAATCCAACTTAATATATAATTTCCCTAAAATCAAAAACAGAAAAGACCTTATTGATTACGAGAATTTATTTTCTTGAGAGATAAACCTATTCTGTCTAAGCAAAATCATGTGCCTGTGCAAGGTTTCAATAATAGAAGATGGCATTGAGTATAAAAAAATACTTATTTTCTTTATTATATTTTCCTGATTTATAATCAATAGGTCGTTTTGCACATATTTCCCTTTAAATCAGTTACATGATTTTGCGTATTTGGGTAATTCAAATGAGCTACTGAGAATAGAAAAATGAAATGATTGAAAAAGAAGAATACGATACTTTTTGAGAGAATTGGAACTGTTGGAAACAACCCTAAATCTTTTGAAATGCAAGTTATTTAAACAAAATAACTTTCTGAAAATCAATAATTTACAAATGAATTCCAGAATTAACACAAGATAATACCTTTTTGAAGTGATTGAAAAATATAGCTACTAAAAGTTACTTGTCAATGAAAATGTTGTTAGAAATAAAGTCTCATCTCTAACAGCATTTTTACGTTGATAACGGTTTATTCACTACGATACATAGCATGAAATTCGCTAATGAATATTTCTTCATTATTTTAGAATTCAATAACCGCTTTTATCACTTTTTCTTCGGGTACATATAATTTTTCCCAATTTTCGATAATAGAATCAAACGTAAAACGATGCGTTATGAGTCCATCAATGCTTACTAAACCCGCTTTTAAAAGTCTAATTAACTTCTCAAAATCAGCCGCTACGGCATTTCTTGACGATTTTAAGGTTACTTCTTTACGATGAAAAAGAGGGTCGTGAAAAGTAACATCACCAATGAAAAGACCTATGTAAACAATTGTTCCGCTCGGAGCAATGAGGTTGATGCAGTTTTCCATTGAAGCCTTGTTACCCGTTGCGTCCAAAATTACGGTTGGTAAGTCTCCGTTTAATCGTTCTTTCAAGGTTTCTTCTACTGTATCATCCAATTGGATTGTTTCAACCGATGGAAATTTTTGACTAATAAAATCCAAACGATTTTGATTCACATCCAACACTAAAACTCGGGCAGATTTAAGTAAAGCCATCGCTACTGTACCAATACCAATGGGACCCGCCCCGATAATGAGGACAATGTCTTCTGGTTGAATATCTGCCCGTTCTACGGCGTGGCTACCAATAGCTAAGGGTTCAATTAATGCAATTTGGTCGAGCGAGAGGTCATTGGCAGGATAAACCAAATGAGCAGGGTATTTGACGTATTCTTGCATCGCTCCGTCTTCATGAACGCCAAATACTTTCAATTTTGAACCACAATTAGTTTTGCCACGTCGCACCGCTTGGTCAGTTTCCTCATTTCGATAAGGCATCACCGCACATATATCACCGATTTTCAAGTGCGTCACCTCCGTACCAATTTCCACTATCTCAGCGGCAATCTCGTGTCCTAAAATTCTCGGATAAGTAAAGAAGGGCTGCTTGCCATTGTATGCGTGCAAATCAGTTCCACAAACGCCCAAACGTTTGATTTTCATTAAAACCTCATTTGCCAATGGACTTTGAGTTTTATTTACTTCTATTTTTTTAAATTTTTTAGGTTCTTCTAAAATTAGAGCTTTCATGTGCGTTTTTGTAGTTTATAAAACTTTACGGCGTTTGTCTTAAAAATAAATCTCCTTCAATTTTTACTTGAATATTAGAGCAGACTCATAAGAAAGCAACTATTTGTTTAAAATCTACTGAACTCTCTGTAATATTCTACTAAAAATAATAGTGTATTGAAATCCATTTTACCTAACATTCAACATTAAAAGGCTAAATAATGAGCATGAATTATTCCCCTACCCGATACCTCCGCTCCATATTTTTCAGCACGTCTTCTTTGTAAAAAAATACGTCTTTAAACTTCCCTTGCGTGTACATGAGGGCTTGGTCGGTGAAATGTTTGGAGGTTTTATCACCGCTTTCGCCACCTGCTAATAATGATTTAGCTTTTATCCTTTTACCAAATTCTACCGCACAAACGAAACTGTTTCCTCCGACCCCATACCGCTTTTGTGTTCCTTGATAATAACGACTATTATAGGAAGGCAAACAGCCCCACAAAGCTGAGGCATATCCCACTGCCAAACTGGGCTGACTATCATTGTACTGTTCTTGTAATTCGCCCGTAAGTCGCTGAAAACGGTTAAGTTCTCCCCAAGCTATTTGCCAAGTACCAAACTTACTTTTCAGTTCATTTATCACCTTCACTAACGGTTGTAATAAATCATTGGCGGAGGCATTGGCTGCAAACCATTTGGTGCTTTCTACTTGGTCTGTTTCGCCTTCTTCAATATATACTTTGGTGATTTGGGCATTTAGTTTTTGGGCAGTCTCAATGGCTAAAGTAGTCGCAACTGAATTTTGGTTAGCTCTATAATCCCAATTTTTCAATACTGAAATGGGTTCTGCTAAAACTTGATAAAGTGTATCTGTTGGCTGAATACCTTGAAAGGCTTTCGTGATAGCGGGCACCAGTACCTCAAAAGCCGTTAGGTAGGTATCATAACCTGCGGTAATGGTTTTTTCGAGCGTAAATTTCTTTTCTTTATCCAAAACTCTTACGGCATTTAATCCTCTGAAGTTTTCCCCGTCGGGTGCCATGTATCTTCTATAATTTGCCCGTTTAGGGCTGTTTTCACCTGCTACTGTGTAGGGTGTTGAATTACAATTTTGTAACCAACCATTAACAGGATTATAACTATGTACGATTTCATCCACAGCGTGAAGCCCTTGCCATTCGGTTTTAGAAGTGGTGCCATCCATGACCTTCCCCCAGTTAAGTTTTGGGTCTCTGATGGGTACATAATTACCATGCCAATAAGCAATATTACCTTTATAATCTGCAAATACGGTATTATTAGAGGTATTCGCCCGTAAATCCATAATTTTCTTGTATTCTTCAAAACCTTTGGCTTTCGTGCGTTTCCAAGACTGGATAAAACTTCTCATCGAACGATTAAACGAGCGTAAACTAATCCATTTACCATCTCGTTTTGCCATGACGGGTCCATGATGCGTGTAGTAAGTCGTCGTTATTTTCTCTTTTAATTTGCCATCTTCCAGATATTTCAAACGAATCGTTTTCTCGGTGATGGGGCGTAACTTTTGGTCATATTCATAAAAAAGTTTACCATCTTTTTTAACAACTTTCTCGGCGTACATATCTGCCACGTCCACGTTGCTTGAGGTGTGCATCCAACCACAGTATTGATTAAATCCCTGATAAACAAATAGTTGCCCCCACGTAACGGCTCCGTAAGCGTTGAGTCCCTCCTCACTAACTACTTGTACTTCAGGACGAAAATAGAAAGTTACGTGTGGATTAATGTACAGAATGGCATTGCCCGAAGCCGTTTTGGAGGGGGCAATCGCAAAGCCATTTGAGCCTGTTTGTTGATAATCACCCAGTGCTTCTGCGGGATTGTTAATTTTAGCTTTTGACAATCCTTCCAACTGATTCCCCGAGTAAAATTGTTTGATTTCATCATTAGAAATATCCGCCGTAGAAATCGCTCCGATGCTCCCATCAGTCCACAAAAGCGGGTACCAGGGCTGAAAGCGAGTCAATAAGGCGGGTTTTATTTCGGGATGTTTGTAGAGGTAAAAATTAATACCATCAGCGTAAGCATTCAACAGTTTTTTTAGCCACGGTTCCGCTTTTTTATAATCAGCAATGGCATCAGTAGAATCAATTAATAATCTGATTTGCAAGTCATTATACAATTCTTTTTCGCCTTTTATTTCGGCTAATCGACCTAATTTTTCGATATAATTCATTTCTACTCTTTTGAAATCATCTTCACATTGAGCGTATAAAAGTCCAAAAACTGCATCAGCATCGGTTTTCCCGTAAATGTGCGGAATTCCCCACGTATCACGGATAATTTCTACCTTTCGGGCTTGTTGTTGAAAACGATTGACTTCAGATGGGGTAAATTTTTGGGCAAAAATAGTAGTGGATAATAAAAGTAAAAATATAACTTTCTTCATCGGATTGGGAGTTTGTTGATAAGTATTGAAATTATAAAATTTTAGCGTAACATTTGTAGTTCCTATCAATTAAAACGTTATCAGATGAAAAAAAACTTAATCCTATTCCTCAGCCTACTACTCGTGTACGGTTGCGAGCCTAAGAAAAAAACGAATGAAAATAATGCTGAAAAGATAAGTGAAACGCCCTTGGCTTACGACTTTGAGAACCCTTCGGAAAAATATGTTTTACCGAAAAAACTCAAAGAAATTTCGGGGCTTTCTTACTTCAAAAAAAATCAACTGATTTGTATTAACGACGAAGACGGGAAAATTTTCATCTATGATTTAGTTCAAAAAGACATCGTTGAGAAAATTTCTTTTGGAAAAGACGGTGATTACGAGGGCGTAGAATTTGTGGATGACGAAGTATTTGTACTAAAAAGTAATGGCAGACTTAAAGGCTTTAAGATTGGATTGCCGTTTGAACGAGAAATTGATTGCACCAATCCTGATGTTATTGAATATGAAGGACTTGGTTACGACCCCAATACAAAACATTTGCTGTTGGCAGCCAAAGAAAGAGTAAAAGATAAAGACGATAAAAAGATGATTTATGCCTATGATTTTGAGAAAAAGGTGTTATTTAAAAACATTGGCATTCCCGAAGAACAGGTGACTGATAAAGCCAATGGCAAAGAATTCAAGCCTTCGGGCATTGCGGTACATCCACAAACGGGACAAATTTTCATCATTGCTTCGGCAGGAAAAAAACTTTTGATTTTAGCAAAAGACGGTCATAAAGAAGCCTTAATTTCACTCAATCCCAAAACATTTATCCAGCCCGAAGGCATTTGTTTTTCACCCGAAGGAGAATTATTTATTTCATCAGAAGGCAAGGATTCGGAAGGTTATATTCTGAAGTTTACAGCGAAAAAATAATTAAATAGCTGCTTAAAAGTCGTAAGTTTTGATTGCTGACTTACGACTTTTATCTAATCTCTTTCTGATTTATATCACATTGGCATCAAAAGCACCCGTCAAGATTTTACCATTTATTCTGATTTGTAACCAAATTCTATAATTCCCTGCCGTCGGGAAAACGTAAGGAAACTTCACCATTCCTCCGTGATGTTCTTTAGTATTTTGTGTGTGATTCATGGACGGCATCAAAAATTGGTCTCGCTCAACTTCCGTCATAACTGCTATTTTGGATAATACTTTATCTACGCTGTCTTTAAAAACCATGGGTGGTAATAGTACTGGGGTTGGAGTAGTTTCGCCGATGCGTTTTTCCATTACATTTATGGCGGTGGTAGAGACTGTTCCCGTAGGATGCAAGTGGATATAAACCGATCCATCGTCTTTCACGATGGCAGCGTGTCCCATCATACCCAAATAAGGTTGTAACTCTGCCTGTTTTCCTTCGGGTGAAAGTATCGAAAACTTCAAATCATAGACTTGCCCAGCCAGTAATGGCTTATTAGGTTTCTCTTCCCAAATGATACTTGAACCATCTTGGAGTTTCGTTCTCACGCCTGGCGTACCGCAAATGGTAATATTTTGGTCGGGTAAATTAGTTTTTTTAGCATTGATAGCATTCGTAATCACGTAGGTATCGTCAGAGTCGCCAATTTTGGCAATATTACTACTGTTTTTGACGGGCGTTTTTATCTCCACCGAGTCGGTAATGGTGTACTGAAAACCATTAAAACGCATAACATCCGCAAAAACGTAGTATTTTCCTACTGGTAAATTAGGTAAAGTTGCTGCAAAATTTAAAGTATCAATTCGCACAGGATGCAAGTGAGCAAAAGCATCCATCGAGCCTTTTCTTACTAAAAATAAGTGCATCAATTTTCCATGGTCAGGAATGACGTAACTGAGCCATCTTTCATACACAGTATTACTATCAACGGTTAATTTTAACGTATTTCCATCGACTATTTTTGTAATAGAAGTATAGGGTTTGAACATATTTTTCTTGTACTTCTCGGTTTCTGAGTTCCACCAATTATTACCAATCCATAAAAGTAATCCACAAATAATTGCTCCCACGAGCGACCCCGTAATTCTTTTACGAATGGTTTTGGTGGAGGCTTTTTCACCAACGGGTTGTAAACTGTCGCTCACGCTTGCTCCAAAAATAGTGGTCAAAACACCAATGAGAAATATTCCCAAAGCCGCCAAAATCCAACCCAAACCTGCGGGCATTGTTCGGCGGGCGGTGGAAGTGGCTGAAACGGGAACAATCAATTTACCTTTACCTCTTGCTCCTTCGATTTCTACTTGCACACTCGTAGCTCCCGAATTCATGAGCCAGATTTGTCCTTCAAAACGGTTAGTTTCGCCTTTTACGGGCAGGGCTTCATCCGAACGGGGCGTGCCTTCATCACCAAACCAAAAATAAATGGGTGAAATACCAACGTGAGAAATATCAGCTCCATCAGCCAAAATCGTAACTTTGGCAGTACCAGGAATCACATCGGGCGGTTGCACATACACCTGCAAGGCGTACTTACCCGCTTGTCCCTCGAACACCACACCAGCACTACCTACGTGGGCTTGGGTGGTGATTGTGAAGAATAATAAAAGTATAAAAGTGATTGTGGTTTTCAAATTCTTAGAATAATTAGGCTCAGAGGCAGTAAGGCACAACGGCACAGAGTATTTTGATGGATTATTTATTCACGATTAGCAAATTTCTGGGAAACCTGCGAAAATCCGCTTTATTCAGCGTCATCTGCGTTTTATTAGCTACCGTTGCACTTTCCGCATCCAATTTCCCCACAGTAAACCAATTCTTGCGGAAATAATTCCTAAAACAAAAGCCACCAAAAAGCCCACAGACCATTCATAAGCAGTTTTGGGAGTTCCCCAACCTGTGTATTGATAACGCCAAGAAGCGTTGGGGTCGTTGTTATACGCCCAAGAATCGGAACTAAAAAACCAGTTGCGTGCCAAAGGTGATTCGTGTAAAAATGTTCCTGCGTTCCACTGAACCACAAAAAAAGTAATGACGAACGTTACGCCCAAAATGACTGCTAAAATCCATTCGTTTTTCGCTGAATATTTATCTCGCAAATAATCAAAAACCAAAGCGGGAATAACCAATAAAATCGGGAAACCCGTATTTTGAAAATGCGTAACATGGTTGGCGATAGGACCCAACAGTGGCTCGGCAGGGAACATTCTGAGGGTTGTGTTAATAACCCAAAGGCTTATCATGTAAACTACTGCAATGTAGGTAGCTCCCCATTTGATGTTACTCGCACGAGCAAAAGCTAATAAAAACAATGGCACAAAACCCGCCCCGATTTGATAAAATGACATTCGGTGCATTGCCCATCTACCCATGAATTCAGTACAAAAAGTAAAAGTGGTAAGCATCACCATTCCCGCCGTAAAGATAAAAATATTTGTCAGTCGAATTTTCCTGCTAATATTCTGTATTTCAGACAAATAAGGTACTTTTTCATTTTGGTTGAGCGTGGCTAAAACTGAAATCATTGCCCCAATTTGGATAGAAATAAGCCCCAATGCCAAAACGGTATGGGGGGGCGAAAATATTTTTACATCCAGTCCGTAGGTGTTATGCCACCAGTCATCGAAAGGAGCTGAAGTAGCCGCCGCAAAACCACCCCAAATACAAAACATTCCTCCGAGAGAGCTGTAAAAGATACCCCAGAAATTCACCATTTTTCCTTTCTCTTCCCTCGAACCCCAAAATGAAGTTTTTAGCACTTGATACCCTGAAATAAGCCCTGCGAGGGCTGCTCCGAGATAAATGGCATTGTGCGGAGCCGAAAAAAGTCCGTCTCTACCGATGCTCATGTGCCAAGCAATATCCCAGAGTACCCCAATAATCACCAAAGCCGAACAAATGGAAACGACATAAAGATGAACGGGTATTCCTAAAAGAAGGCTTTTGGAAGAAGTCTGAGACTGGTCGAGTGTTAAGGTCTGGTTCATGTTTTTAGTTGTGATTTTTTAGTGGTGAGTTAGTAAGTTCTGATTTGATTTATATCGAAATAAATCCTTAACTCATCATTCACTAACTCACCACTAATTCTAAATGCAATTTATGAAAAAAGGTAGTACCATTTACTCTTTGTAAATTGTTTTCCTAATCATTCTTAATAGTTTTGTAGAAAAATTGATGTTCGATGTTCGTTGTGACCGTCGCTCGGTTCAATGTTTGGATTTTAATATCAAAATTCAAACTTGTTTTCCGAACATCGAACACCTAACATCAAACATCGAAATAAAAAATGGCTACTTGGTATTTAGGTAAAATACGTTTTCAGCGTGAAGACGAAGCAGGTTCTTTAAAAACAATTAATGAGGCATACTTGGTAGATGCCGTTTCTTACACCGAAGCAGAAGCAAGAATGTTTGAAGTAGTGGCAAGCAACACGCCTGACTTTCAATTAGTTAATCTTGCAAAAATGAAATTGAGCGAGGTTTTCTTTGAAGAAAATGGTTCTGAAACTTGGTACAAAGCGAAAGTTCAGTACATCACTTTCGATGAAAAATCGCAAAAAGAAAAGAAAGTACCTCACATCATGCTCATCAATGCCGATACCCCCAAAGATGTATATGAGGCTTTGGTTAAAAATCTGGGTAATTTGAATGACTATCAAATTACTGACATTAACATTACCACTATTCTGGAGGTTTGCCCTTACGTTCCCGAAAATGAATTATTGAAAAAAGGTAATTTCAGACCCGTAGCAGAGGTTTTGGCAGAACAAGAAGCAACAAGTGAGTAGCAATTGAACACGGATACAGTTTTTCAAATCCGTGTTCGTTTTTACTTTCTGAATTGATGTAAAATCATAGAGGTTTTTGTCGATTATCATAAAATCTAAGAATTATAACTCTTTGATTTACAAATTTATATATAATTGTAGTATGTCGATGTACAACAAAACCTCTGAATTCTCTCTCATTATTTTGAATACTTCCAATCAGAGGGAAATCTTGCAGTAGAGCAATTGATTCTAATAATTTTGTTCTGAAATCGTTGGCAACAACGTTTCCAAAAACATCATTCAGATAATCCGAAATATTCTCTAAGTCTTGAACAGCCTTTTTGGTAATTTTCACTTTGTAAGCCATAACTTCTTTAAATCCTGAAAATCTATCAAATTATTGTCATTTTCACTTTC
>JALONS010000350.1 GCA_025454855.1 Arcicella sp. | reverse complement strand
TCCTTGATATTGTGCCGCTACTGACATCCCCAATGCCGCCGAAATAGAGGTAGAAGAATGCCCTACACCAAAGGCATCGTATTTACTTTCTTTTCTTTTTGGGAACCCCGAAATACCACCATAGAGACGGTTGGTATGAAAAGCGTCTCTTCGTCCCGTAAGAATTTTATGCCCGTAAGCCTGATGCCCCACGTCCCAAACTAAGTTATCATTGGGGGTATTGAAAACATAATGCAAAGCTACTGATAACTCTACTACACCCAAAGATGCCCCAAAATGCCCACCAAATACCGATACATCATCAATGATATACTGACGAAGCTCATCGCAGATTTGGACTAATTCTGAACGGTCTCTATTTCTTAAATCTTCGGGAGAATTGATTTGAGCCAATATTTTTCCAGGAGTAATTTGCATGAGTTTATGAGTACTTTGTCGATGAAAGATTATAGAATGATAACTAAATAACCTTTACTTTCTCAAAATGTTTTGATTGTCAAACGATTTTGTTTGACTGCAAATTTACGGATTTTTTTTGAGGTATGATATGCCATTTACTGGATAGGTATATGGTTGAATAATAATAAGTAATTTTAAAACCGAGCAAACAAAAAACTCCACTTGTTTTATCAACGAGCGGAGTTTCTGTGGAATAGGGTTAATTTTTATTTCTGTGAAGCCTTAAATAGTTTCTGTTTCTCTTCTTTGGTAAGGCTCTCATAGCCCGACCGAGATATTTTATCTAATATTTCATCTACCTCATCATCGTCGGGGTAGCCAGCACCAACGCCCGCAGGGCTATTGCTGTAAGAAGATTCTTTTTGGCGGTAGGCTACCTTGATAGTTGGTTTTTCGGTTCTTTTAAAAATATTTTGGAAAAACTCAACTGTTGCATCAATGGGTGTACCCCAATCTCTGCCACCTTGTAATTGCTTGACGTACAAATAGCCCAGTAAAGCACCCCCGAGGTGTACAATTCCACCGCCAGCATTAGTACCAATTGCTCCTGCCAACGAAATTAAGAAGAAGAAAAAAGCAATGTATTTAATACGGACGGGTCCAATCAAAAACAAGAAAAATGTGTAATCTGGCATGAGGGTAGCTGCCGCAAAAACGATAGCCATTACGCTACCCGATGCCCCAATAATGGTAGTATCAATAGCCACTTTGTAATAAGGTACAAAATTGAAGGCTACCAATGCCAATACTCCACCAAAAAATGCTCCGAGAATGTACAGGTTGATTAATCTGCGGCTTCCCAAAAACTCTTGAATGATAGCCCCAAACCAATACAACATTAACATATTAGGTAATAAGTGAGCGATGGGGTTTACAGAATGAAAAAAGGCATAAGTAAGAATTGTCCACGGACGAAACAGGAAGGTCGTCATGGCGGGTGTAAGACTGAAATAAGACAGAGCTTTTTCAAAAGCATCTGCGTTTTTGAAAAATACTGTTAATGTAATCAACCCCAATAACATGACTACATACACCGCCACATTCAACCAAATTAGCTGAACTAAACCGTTGTTACGCTTGGCGAAAGCGTCTTTGAAGTCATCTAAAATCCCACTCATTATTTTGAAGTATTAAGTATTAGGTACTAAGTATCAAGAAATTGGTTAATTTAAGGATGTTTTGTATATCAGATATAACGATTTGATTTGCCAAATGTTACGATAAATTGTGCTAATATTTATTATTTGATTGTCACTATACTTGATACTTAATTCTCGATATTCAATGTATTAATTTTCAATAAAAACTTTGCCTATCTTTTCCCCAGATTTTTATCAAAATAAGAGCAAAAATCATGCCTCCGATATGGGCAAAGTGGGCTACATTATCCCCTGGCATTTTTTGAATACCTGCGTATATTTCATAAAGCCCATAGAAAGTTACAAAATATTTTGCTTTTATCGGAATAGGAATGGGAAAAAGCATCAATTCTGTATTGGGAAATAAAAGAGCGAATCCTGTCATTACGCCAAAAACAGCCCCCGAAGCCCCAATCATCGGAGTATTGAGTACGGCTCTCATGCTTTCCTCTACTACTAATACCGATTCTTTCAATGAAATATTGCCTGGATTATCGAGTAAACTATACGCATTAGAGGGAATTCCTTCGGAATAAAATTGCTTTAATAGGGATTCAAATTGCTTAAAATCAGGATTTTTGAGATATGCCTCAGAAGCAGCTTGTAGCGTTGAAAAATCGTAGTATTTCAATCCCATGTAAATCAATCCTGCCCCGATACCTGTAATTAAATAGAAAGTTAAAAAACGTTTTTCTCCCCAAAACATTTCTAAAATCGGTCCCAAGAAAAATAGTCCCAGCATATTCCCAAAAATATGTCCAATCCCCGAGTGTACAAACATATACGTTATTAACTGGATAGGATTAAATTTTTCGGAGGTAAAATAATGTAAACCAAACAAATCTACAATCATTCTATCGTATTGCGGATTGATTGATTGTACAATGAATACAATAATATTAATTGCCATAATTGCCCTAACGATGGGCGTAATGCTGGGTGTTCTCATTTTATCAGTTATCAGGGAACAGTTATCAGGGAACAGTTATCAATAAACAGTTACTATCAATGATTGTTAATAACTGCTAACTGACTACTGTTTACTGCTAACTGAAAATCTATTCTTCATACGCCCAATCAATACGAGTTTTCATGTCTTTGATAACCAGCCCATTAGTTTTGAAATAACCTCTGATTTCGTCGATTTTATCGTACTGTTTCGCTTCTTTGTAATCTTTGTAAAGGGATAACAAACCCTTAGCGAGGGCATCAACACTATTATTTTTTTCTTCGATAATTCCCAAAACATCTTCAATAATTAAGACAAATTTATCTTTCAGAAGGTTGAAGGTTGTTTCACCAATTTGGGCAGTATGTACCTGACCCATGTATAATTGGTTTATTTTTTTCAAGAGATTGAATAATCCCGCAATGGTTACGGCAGTATTTAAGTCGTCATTTAAACCGTCGTAACAGCCTTGGATTCCTTTCTCAATTTCTTGAACGTGTTTTTCATCAATCGTCAAAGAATCATCAGCTACGTACTCAAGATTTTTGATGATTCTCAGACCGTTGATTAAGCGTTTGTAGCCTTTCTGAGCGGCTTTGAGGGCATCATTAGAAAAATCGAGGGTACTTCTGTATTGCGACTGTAACATGAAAAATCTTACCGTCATCGGACTATACGGTTGTTCTAATAACGGGTGAGAACCCGCAAAAAGTTCGGCAGGAAGAAAAGAATTTCCGAGTGATTTCGACATTTTTTGTCCATTTACCGTCAGCATATTCGAGTGCATCCAGTAGCGAACAGGCTCACGGTCGTTTGCCCCTTTGGCTTGGGCAATTTCACATTCGTGATGGGGAAACTTTAAGTCCATTCCGCCACCGTGTATATCAAATCCTTCGCCTAAGTACTTGGTACTCATGCAGGTACATTCTAAATGCCAACCAGGGAAACCCTCGCCCCAAGGGGAGTTCCACCGCATAATGTGTTCGGGTGAGGCTTTTTTCCAGAGGGCAAAGTCGAGTGGATTACGTTTTTCACCAACACCATCCAAATCACGAGTTTCAGTTAGTAGGTCTTCCAAAATTCGTCCCGATAATTTACCATAATTACCGCCTTGTTCGTTGTATTTAGCAATGTCAAAATAAACTGAACCGTTAGATTCGTAGGCTAAACCTTTGTTTATCAGCGTGGTAGTGGTTTCTATTTGTTCAACGATATGTCCTGTTGCGGAGGGTTCAATGCTTGGGGGAAGGAAATTGAATTGTTCCAAAACCTTATGAAAATCGTTTGTATAGCGTTGTACGATTTCCATTGGTTCAAGTTGCTCTAATTTTGCCATTTTTCCAATTTTATCTTCACCTTCATCACCGTCACCTACCAAATGCCCAACATCGGTAATATTCCGAACATAACGAACTTTATAACCAATGTGCGTTAAATAGCGATTCAGGACATCAAAAGTCATGAAAGTACGAACGTTGCCTAAGTGTACATAGTTATAAACGGTGGGTCCACATACGTACATACCCACGTGCGGGGCGTTCAGAGGGGTAAACAATTCTTTTTCTCGGCTGAGGGTATTGTATATTTTTAAAGGTTGCATTTATTGCTAATTGTTGGGGTTTGGATAGTTTATTATCAACGAGTTAATTATTCGTTTTATTGATATGTTTCTTTTATATAATTGATAAATTCTTCT
>JALONS010000349.1 GCA_025454855.1 Arcicella sp. | reverse complement strand
CAAATGCAGTTTCCAGTAATGGAGAGAAGAACAGGGCAAATGGCAAATGGAGAAATAATTGAATGTGACGTGGTAGGGCAAGTCGAGCTACGTTTTAAAAATCGTAGAACTCAGTGTAATGCAATGGTACTACCGGGGGATAATGAAGTATTGATTGGAGCAATTCCTTTAGAGGATATGGACGTTTTGATACATCCTCAGCGTCAAGAACTAATCGTAAATCCTGAACACCCCTATTTTACTCAAATGAAGTTGAAAGGAATTAGGTAAAAAAATAGATATACTCAACTGATTGAGGTTTGTAAAAGAGTAACGATGTAAGTTGTTTATTTTCAGAAATTTACTCATTCGCAAATCGCTTTTCGCTTAGTATAATACCCAACCACGTAAAAATGAAAAATAAAAAACTTCTCCTTTGGTCGCTAACGGTTGCGTTGAGTGGCTTTCTATTTGGTTTAGATACTGCTGTTATTTCAGGGGCTGAACAAAAAATACAGGAACTATGGTCTTTGAGTAATGCTCTTCATGGTTTTGCGATTGCCATTGCTTTGTACGGAACGGTATTCGGTGCGGCTTTTGGCGGTTGGTTTGCAGATAAATTAGGCAGGAAAAAGGCTTTATTTTGGCTGGGAGCCTTGTTTTTTATCTCGGCAGTAGGCTCTGCCATCGCCCAAGATGTTTATACTTTTATGCTTTTTCGTTTTATTGGAGGCTTGTGTATTGGTGCATCGTCGGTGGTTTCTCCTTTGTATATTTCAGAAATTGCTCCAGCCAAAAATCGAGGATTTTTAGTGGCTTTGTTTCAGTTTAATATCGTTTTCGGAATCATGATTGCCTATCTTTCCAATTATTTATTCCAACAAATGGGTGGTGAAAGCGATTGGCGTTGGATGTTGGGTATCGTAGGGATTCCCTCGTTGATTTTTACGGCACTGACCTTATTAATTTCAGAAAGTCCTCGGTGGTTAATTCTTCAAAAAAATGATACCCAAGCTGCCAAAGCTGTTCTTGATGAGATAGACCCAGCTACTGCGGATAAAACATTGGCTTCCATTTTACAATCTCAACAAAATAATACTAATTTAGGAAAAGTAAATTTTTTCTCGAAACCTTATTCCTTACCCATTTTATTGGCTTTCCTGATGGCATTTTTCAATCAGGTTTCGGGTATTAATGCCATTATTTATTACGCCCCCAGAGTTTTTGAAATGTCGGGTTTGGGAAAATCAACGGCATTGCTCTCATCGGTGGGGATTGGACTTACTAATTTGATTTTCACGATGTTAGGTGTTTCACTGATTGATAAATTTGGACGAAAAACCTTGATGTTTATTGGTTCAATTGGTTATATTATTTCATTGTCATTAATTGCCAAGGCATTTTATTTTGAGGAATTTGCAGGTATGACTTTCTTCGTGTTTGCCTTTATTGCAGCTCATGCCATCGGTCAGGGAGCAGTAATTTGGGTATTTATCTCAGAAATTTTCCCTAACGAAGTGCGTGCCTCTGGACAAGCCTTCGGTAGTCTTACTCACTGGGTTTTTGCGGCAATTATTACGAATATTTTTCCTTATTTTGCGGGGCAATTCGGTGGTACACCCATATTTATATGCTTCACAGTCATGATGATTTGCCAATTATTGTACGTCTGGTTCTTAATGCCCGAAACAAAGGGAGTAGCTTTGGAAGATATGGATGTACGCATCGGACATTGATTTTACAGTGAACAGTAACCAGAGAACAGTTATCAGTAATTAGAGAACATTTATCAGTGAACAGTAATCAACAAAAAAAATAGCTGTCAGGAACTTTAATTTCCTAACAGCTATTTTTTTTAATCTCTAATCTCTAATCTCTAATCTCTAATCTCTAATCTCTAATCTCTAAACTCTAATTTCATTACTCAAACATTAAATACAAAGTAACTGTATGAGCGTTGAGCCTTTGAATATCCCTTGCGTAGGCATTATTGTTACTGGGAGGAATAAACATATTGGTTAAACCATGCGAGAATCGTAACTCAGGCGTGAATTTGAAATACTTGAAAAATTGTTCAAAACCAATACCGTATTCTAACGATAAATCGCCCGTGCGGGTATCTAAACGTTTGGTTGATGCTGCATTTTTACGAACGTTCGCTTCAATTCCAATCTTAAAACCCGCATCTAAAAACATCCTTGAATTACCCCTTCTTTGCGATTTATACTTCATCAATAAAGGAATCTCCAACCACGTGGACTCTCTCAGTTCCGGTGGGAAATCAGGGGAATTGTTGAAACGATAATTAACCTCACGACCGTACAAAGCAATGTTCAACCCCGTTTTGAAGTCAAATCTATCCGTGAGTTTGAAATTGACTAATCCTCCTACTTGAAAAGCAAAGTTACCCGGTGAAATAATCGTCACCGAAGAATCAGTGGTACTACCAGACCCTAAATTTTTACTGTGATAAACATTAAATCTGGAAGACCCAAAGCCGAAAAGAAACCCAAAATGAACAATTTTATCGTCATAAAATTCATCGTAAATTCTTTTGTACTCGTAACGTTGGGCGGTGGAATTGTGAGTCATCCCGAGTATTAAAATACCCGATAAAACCACAAAAAGAATTACTTTTTGCCGATATAAATCGTACTGATGCCAAATGTAAGTGGTAAACATTGAGTGTTGTTAAAACCTGCACGTTGAAAAACCTTGAGAAAATCGTTTCCTTCAGGAAATGCCTGCACCGAATCATAGAGGTATGTGTAGGCAGACGTATCTTTAGAAACAATTTTGCCAATAACAGGCAAAATATTTTTAAAATAAAAATTATACAGTTGCTTCATCGGAAATGCCTGTGGTTTTGAAAACTCCAATACAATGCAAGTTCCACCCGTTTTCATCACACGGCACATATCAGTTAATCCTTTTTCAAGATTTTCAAAGTTCCGTACTCCAAAGCTAACGATAACCGCATCAAAAGTATTGTCTTCAAAGTGTAATCTTTCCGAATCACCTTTTTGTAAGCTAATGACAGATTCCATGCCAAGTTTTTTGATTTTCTCTCTGCCAAAACTCAACATTCCTTCTGAAATATCTACGCCCACAATTTTTTCGGGTTTTAAAGCCAACGCCTCAATCGCAAAATCTCCTGTACCCGTGGCAATATCCAAGATGGTTTTGGGTTGGGCTTTCTTTAATAATTTGATAGCCTTCTTACGCCATAAAATATCAATACCACCACTGAGCAAATGATTCAAAAAATCATACTTGTGCGATACATTATCAAACATTTGGGCAACTTGCTCCTTCTTAGAAGCCTCTTGCTCTTTATATGGTACAACCGTCATATTAGTAATACGGACAGCCCTGCCCGTCTTTATGAAATCAATATTACAAAATTACAATACACTTATCAGATAACCCCTCATTTAAAAAGATTGTTTCCTGAAAATATCATTTTGCTTTATTTCTCGTATATTGTTACAAGTTGGTATTTAGTTTTTTTGGTAAAAAGTTGCCAGTAGAATCACTCAATCACAAAATCATTCAATCACTCAATAAACAATCACTCGAATTATGCAAAATATCGGACTTTATCTTATGTCATTGCTTTATACCGCTGCTGGTATTTATCATTTTGTTAAACCCAAATTTTACCTTGCCATTATGCCGCCGTACATTCCCAATCATAGTTTAATGGTTGCTTTGAGTGGTGTGGCAGAAATCGTTTTAGGAATAGCCCTACTTTTCCCTGCTACTCGTAGTTGGGCAGCTTGGGGGATAGTACTCATGTTGGTGATTTTTCTCCCCGTCCATATTTATATGATTACTTCAGGAAAATTCCTGAAAATTCCAGAACTACTCCTTTACGTCAGAATCTTGCTTCAATTTGTTTTGATTTACTGGGCTTATCGGTATGTCTAATTTTTCCTAAGCTAACGATTAAACTAATTTTAATTTAGTATGCTTGCATAATAAATTAAATATTACTATTTTTACTTAAAATTGTATGCAAGCATAACAAATGCTAATTTGAGCGTGTTATTAAATCAACAATTAGTATTCAAACCTCAACGATTTATAGCAAAATGGCACAACAATATTCACGTCGCAACCTCGACTTTATGTTAAAGGAAGTTCTAAATGTAGCAGAACTCACTAAATATCCGTATTTCCAAGACTATACACCCGATATGTTTGATATGGTACTGGATACTGCTGAAGAAATAGCCGACAAAATTATGCGTCCTGCTTATGTTTCTTCAGACCG
>JALONS010000348.1 GCA_025454855.1 Arcicella sp. | reverse complement strand
AAGGCGGATTCAGGAAAATCAAAATCAATGAAGTCAATGATTTTTATCATCCATATCTCAAAAAATTTCAGATAAAAGCAATCGTGGCGTACCGAGAACTACACGGTAAATTCAAATCTGCCGATGATTTGAAACCCATCAAAGTTTTGGATGAAGCCAGTATCGAAAAAATAAAACCATATTTAGAATTTTAATTGTAAAACGACTTTTTATAAGAGACTAAATAAAAGTTATTAGAATTTAGATTTTCCATAGCGTTGGATTTGCAAACCCAACGCTATGGAAAAGGATTTATAATTTTTAAAGGCTCGTATCTATCAAGTCGTTTAAGAACCAAAATGGAAAAACCAATAAAAATAGGCGTAATCAATGTTTCGGACCGTGCAAGTGCGGGAATTTAGTAATCAATGTTTCGGACCGTGCAAGTGCGGGAATTTACGAAGACATTCCGGGCAAAGCCGTTGTAGAGACCCTCAAAGAATATTTAATTTCGGAGTTTGAAATCGTCTATAAAGTAATACCCGACGAACAAAATTTAATCTCAAAAACGCTTATCGAAATGGCCGACGAACACGGTTGCTGTTTGGTCGTAACCACTGGCGGAACTGGCCCAGCCAAAAGAGATGTAACTCCCGAAGCTACCGAAGCCGTTTGCGAAAAAATGATGCCCGGTTTTGGTGAATTAATGCGTCAAGAAAGTCTAAAGTACGTTCCGACTGCCATACTTTCACGTCAAACGGCTGGGATTCGTGGCAATACATTAATCATTAATTTGCCGGGTAAACCCAAAGCAATTCGCCAGTGTTTAGATGCGGTTTTTCCAGCAGTTCCGTATTGTATTGATTTGATTGATGGGCCGTATCTTGTTTGTAACCAAGAAATTATGAAAGAATTTAGGCCGAAACAATAGCCAAAATATAAAAATAAACCTCCAAAGGTTTAAAGACTTTGGAGGTTTTCAATGTAAGGTGATACCCATTTTATCAATGGAAAAAATCCTTCATTTTATCAAAGAATGACCTATCACTTTTATTCATTTTAGGTTCAAAATTAGGCGATAACCGTAGTTTTTCGAGTATTGAGCGTTCTTCAGCACTTACACTCGTTGGAGTATAAATATTGACCGAAACCAACTGGTCGCCTACTCCGTAGCTATTCAGTTCTTTCAAGCCTTTACCCTTCAAACGTAGAATCTCTCCTGCTTGTGTACCTGGTTTAATATTGATTCTGACCTTACCCGAAACCGTTGGTACCTCTACGTCTTTGCCCAAAACTGCATCGGCAAAGTTGAGTTTAAGGTCGTAAATGATATTGCTACCCTCACGTTTTAGGTCTGGATGCTCTTCTTCTTCTTCACCAAAACAAACATCACAACGCTCAATAATAACTTTGCCTTCGCCCTGGCAAGTCGGACACGGACTGGTAGAAACCATTTGTCCAAGCATCGTTTGTACGACTTTACGTACTTGTCCTTGACCGTTACAGGTCTGGCAAGTTTTAAGCGAGTTTCCGTTCTTTGAACCATTTCCGCTACAAGTATTACAAGCTACATAGCGTTTTACTTTGATTTTTTTCTCGACACCGTTGGCAATTTCCTCAAGGTTAAGTTTCAGCTTTATTCTTAAATCAGAACCTTTGCGAACCGAGCGTCCACCACGAAACCACCATCGCCTGCACCGCCCAAGCCTGCATGGCCGTATTGGTCGTATCTGGCACGTTTTTGAGGGTCAGATAAAATACTGTATGCTTCGGCAATCTCTTTAAATTTCTCCTCAGCAATTTTATCTCCCGGATTTTTGTCGGGGTGATACTGAATCGCCAATTTACGATAAGCCTTTTTTAACTCATCTTCGGATGCCCCTTTTGAAACACCTAATATTTCGTAATAATCTTTTTTTGTCATGACTTTTTAATGAGTGAATGAGAGAATTAGTGATTTAGCGAATAGTCAAACCAAAGTATTCACTCATTCGCTAATTCACTCATTGATTAACTACCAACTACAACTTTTGCGTAGCGAATAACTTTTTCGTTTAAGAAATATCCTTTTTCGACCTCGTCGATAACTTTACCTTTTTTGTCATCGCCAGCCGGAAACTGCGTGATACTTTCATGGATTTCAGGGTCAAAATCGGTATCTTTAGATTCCATTGGTTTCAGCCCTTTTTGGGTTAATGTTTTGTTGAATTTATTATAAATCAACGAGATTCCCTCTTTGATTGCTGTAATGTCTTCGGTGGTTTCAAGAGACTGCAAAGCACGCTCAAAATCATCCAAAACCGGTAACAAATCTTTGATTACGCCTTCCGAGGCATTCAAAATAAGCTCAGTTTTTTCTTTGGCTGTACGGCGGCGGAAATTCTCAAACTCAGAGTACATTCTGATGTATTTATCCTTCATCTCGGCTACTTCGATTTGTAGCTTTTCTTCGTTCGAAATCTCTTCTGTCTGGTCTGCCACTTGTTCAGTTGTAGGAGTTTCTTCTGCCAAAACTTCGGGCTCTACTTGGGTATTTTCTGTATTATCGGTCATAACTCTGTCTAAAAATTATTTGCAAAGATGGGCAATTTCTTTGCCAATACGAAATTTACTGACAAGATGGCAGGGAGGGGGAAATTAGAGAATGAGGTAATTAACGAATTAGTGAATGTATTTAATTTGTTTTTTTAGGTCTTTTAGAAATAAAAAAAATCAAGCACAAAGCCCCTAAAACAAATACTACAATCCATAAATAAAGATTATTGGTTTCTACTTTCGTACTATCGCCAATCAAAACTAAGCCAGCCCAAGCATTTGGACTAAGATTTTGTTGAGAAAATTCAATTTTAGCTTTTTGGAGAGCTTCATCTTTGGCAAGACCCTCATTAAGATATTTGTAAAATAACTCGGTAAGGACATAAGTATCTTTGTCTTCGACACTCCAAAGGCTCGTAATCGTAGCGGGGATACCGAGCATTGAAAAGCCACGGGCAAGGCTCAAAACCCCTTCTCCTTTGGCTACTTTGCCAACACCCGTTCGGCAAGCCGCCAGTACTAAAAGATTAGTTTTGAATTGGTCTTGAAGCCCTAATTCGGATACTTTTAGAGTCGAATCGGCAAAATAAATTCGAGGCTCGGTCTCGTTGCTATCGGCAAAGGCATGGGTATAAACCTGTACGATTTGGTACTTCTGGGCATTTTCTAAAAAAGACTTCTTGGTTACTTGAGACCCTGTCAGTTTTGTATTCCAGAAATAATTTTGGGAAATTTCATCAGTTTTTGGGTAAAGTTGACCGGTGCAAATCCAATGAACGTCCGATTAGGCAAAAACCCTTTTTTCTCTCGGTTTTTGAGTAAAAATTGAGCCGAATAGGTGTACGAAATCATGTAATCATTGACGATAAATTCGGCTTTATTGGCTACTTTACTTAATGCTTCAAAAGGCAAAAATACTCCGTCTTGAGAAATAATTACCCGACCTTTTGGTAAGTTTAGGGGTTCGACGAGATTTTGAAAAACTTGGTAACTCAGTTTATTAAATTCGATTAGTTCGGTTTTTGTCGTAAGTCTTTTAGAACATTCATTTAAGAACTTTTGAGCTACATTTTTATCGTAGTTCAGTTTCTTAATTGCCACCGAATTGGACGAAACAATGATTGCATAAGTTGTTGAATCTCCCAGAAAATACTCAACCAATGACCCTCCGCCGATTTCTTTTAAGTAATTTTGAACAGCTTTTAAATCAGCGATTTTAGTTTCGTATTTAAGTTGGTAATAGGTTGGGTTTTTAGTTTCGAGCGATTTGATGAATTTTTCTTGAGTATCTTCTGCTAAAAAAAGCTCTTTTTCTAAGGTTTCTATATTACTGTTCTTATCACTAAGTTTTTTTCTAAGGTCTTCAATTTTGGACTGCAATTCAATCTCATATTTCTTATCTTCGTTACTAAGGTTTTGTTTAGCCCCCAGTTCATTGAGTTTATCGTTTAGTAAAACTGCTCGGCTTTTTTCAAAAAAATAAAAAGCGTTTGAATAGTCTTTAATCAAAGAGCAAGTTTCAATAGCACTTTCATACATTTTATGAGTTTTTTCACGCCAAAAAAGTTTTGTTTCTTCGCCAGTCTGTTCCCACCTCATAAAAGTAATCAGGTTATCTGCCAATAAGTAGGTATCAAGTGCGTGTTTTAAGTCCGAAATCTTACTATTTGTTTTATAACTTTCGAGCCAAGTATCTGCTTTATCCTTAATGAGTGTAAGTATATTTTTTTTCTTTATTAGCTTTTTAATAAACTCTGGTGAAGGATTCTCATTACCTCTCTCGTTAAATCTATGAATGACCTCCTTATATGCCAATTGATAAAACTTAATAGCCTGCTCAAAGTCTCTTTTCTTCGTATAAGCATAGGCTATATTATCATAAATCCCTAACCGTTGGTAGCTATCCACTGATAATTTCAGTGCTTTCTCAAAATAGAATAATGCTAAATCATATTTTTCCTGCTTGATTGAATAGAGATAGCCGATATTGGTATTAATGGTGGTCTGAAGCGTCTTGTTGAGGCTTCCAAGTATTTGTAAAGCATTTTTATAACTTTCAATAGCAACCTTGTAATCATTGAGTTTTTCGTAAACTCTTCCTTTGAGTTCATAAACTCTTGCTATTTTTTCTTTGTCTTTGTATCCTAAAGCATATTTCAAGGCATTATCGAGGCTCACAACAGCACCTTTATAATTCCCAAGCTGCCTTTCGATATTGGCTTTTTCTCTCCAAATGTCAGCAATAAAGAACTTATCATTAATTTTTGTTGCTAAATTAAGTGCATATGTTATATTTTGGTAGGCTAATTGATAATCACCTTCCTGCTGAAATAAGTTTGCTAAGTAAAAATAACTATCTAATTCGAGAGTTTGATGTTGTTTAACTTTTGAGTTTCTTACAACTTTCATAAAAAACTCCTTAGCATACTCGTATTCTTTTAGTGAAAAATACGAGTATGCTATTGTAAAATATACTTTGGGCAATGAACTGACTTTCGTATCGGTTTTTGAGAGAATAGTTAGGGTTTCTTTTCCAAAAGGAATACACTTTTCGTATTGACCAATCTCAAAATAATTGTTTAATTTAGCTAATAATAATAGCCCATAAGTAGAATCTTTAGGATAATTACATACATTCCAACTAACTTCTATTTTATGTAAATCGTCAATATTCTTATTTTTCTTTTGTTCAATCTGTTGAATTTTAGAGACAATAAAATAGTAATCGGGGCATTTACTGAATCCATAGAATCCAGCAAATACTCCGATTATTATCAATAAAATCAATCTATAAAATATCATTCATTTGTGGTTACTATCCAATTATTATCCCTATTGTTTTGTCCTCTGACTCCAAGAGCGGCAAAAGCTTGAAAATCGCCATCTTTCAGCTCAGCTATATTATCATTGTAATTAGGATTTGACATTTGCTCAGCCAAAAATCCAGTAAAATAGGCCGCAGCATAAGAAGTCCCTTTGATTCGAGGACCACCTACATTCGGATTTAGCGGGTCTTTGTATCCCCCTTCGTTATCAGCGACAACACCCGCATCGACATATAATTCAGAATAATTTAGACCAAAGTCTTGGGCGGTATAACGACCTTCTTCTATTTCTTTGACACTTGTTACTGTATAAACGAAATTCTCTGTAACAGCCCGGCTATAAGCTGCAGGATAATATATATATTGAGAAATATCTAATCCATCATTTCCTGCCGAAGTTACAAGATATATTTGCTCATCCTTCAATTTTTCTATATATTTGTCTAATATGGGTAAACTATGATTTGAATAGAATCCCCAACTTGCATTGATAATTTTCACCTTATCTTTTAGATTAATCCTCGTTTTATTATAATTCAGAATATACTCAAAAGCACAATATATATCAAAATACTGATGAATACCCGCATAATCTGCCGTTTTTAGTGGCATTATTCTCACGTTATTTTGTGTTACATTGGCTATAATTTTGGCAATTCTGGTACCATGTTTATGACTCAAATCATCATCATAAGGGTTATTGGGGAAAACTCTGCTGGCATACTCATCAATAAAACTCCAACCATAAGCTTTATTTTTGAGTGATTTATCACAAATATTACAATCATTTACCTCTGCTCCACAAATCGCATTATAAAAATTTAAAGGAATTATATCTTCAAAATATCGCAGGTCAATTCCTGAATCTAAAATTGCAACTACTGCTGAATCAGGCAAATTTTGTTTATGAGCTTTTGCTCCTCTCAAAAAGCTTTCTCTTAAAGGAAGATATTGGTCTCTATGAGGAATACTGTACTCAGCGTCTTTTCGGGGAGGCGGCGGTGGTGGGTCATCAGGGTCAGGGTTTCCTATAATAATATTTGGTTGCGAGCCTATAATCTGATAATAATAACCGTCCAATATTATGTAGGCTTCATATCCTCCAATTTGCAAATTGCTTCGGTTTATAAATTCGGTCAAACTACTGTAATCATCAATATTATTAGTCTCTATTAATTTTAAATTAGAATTACATCTACATGTTTTTTTAACAGACAAAATACCAGCACTAAATAATTCTTTTTTAAAACCATCATTTTTTTCAAAATCACCCTTTGAAGTAGGCTTTAATTGAAATATGTACTGATTTTTTACTACTGGATAATTTGTTTTTTTATCAATTTCAAAATCATACTCTTTCAATTTAGCTAGACTTTGGTCACTAATAGTTTGATTCAAATACTCAATTAATTCTTCAACTCTCATCTTCTTAAATTTTTTAGGGTGTACAATTATTTAATCAACAGCTTAGTCGCAATTTTAAATAAAACACAAACACAATTAGTCTAAAATTTCTTCGGCATCTTTTTTTCCACCGAGGTTTTGGTCAATAACTTCTTTGAGTTGGCGTTCGCCTCGTTGAGTTTTGCCTTGTTTTATCAGAACCAAAGCATTATAAAATTTACCTTTATTATTGATAATTTCATTATTAGTTTCGAGCTTGTCAAAATAGCTACTTGCCACATCATAATCTTTTAATTGAAGATAGCACAGACCTAAATACTCAATCACCATCGGAGATTTTTCTATCTGTTTTTCAAAAACCGCAATTGCTTCGGTATATTTCTTTTCGGCATAAAGAGTTTTAGCAAGTTCTAAGCTATCTGCATCTGCTTCGCCCATTTGGCTACCCAATGTTGCTAAATTTTGTTCGATATACAAATCTGTTTGTTGGGTTACATCCGTTCTAATAAAAAACCAATACCCAACCGCCAGCACCAGCATTGCTGCCAGTCCGGTAGCAATCTTACCAAAGCTAAAAAAAGGGTTATCGCTCTGCTTTCTACTACTCCACTCGGCATGCCGTTCTTTTAGCACATTTTCACGCTCGATGGCCTTCGTGTGTGCGTAGAATGCAACCTCATCCGCCAATTCGGGATTGGAAGTGAGTTTTTCTTCAAAAACTTTACGGTCATCTGCCGAAAGTTTTTGCTGAAAATAATCATCAATATTTTTT
>JALONS010000074.1 GCA_025454855.1 Arcicella sp. | reverse complement strand
AGAACAAGCCGGTGAAATTATGGTGGTTGTTACAGAGCCATCGGGTAGAGAAGTAATGAGAAAACCAGCAAGAATGACCCTCGGGCAACAAAGCCTAACGCTAAAAGTAGAGAATTTGGAAGAAGGCTCTTACTTGGTAGGATTGATGAAAGACGGCGTTAAGTTTGGCAAAATGCAGAAATTGCACGTACAGAAGTAAATCAATAAAACCCTCCCCTAAAATACGATTTTTCGATGATTTGTAGATGCCGTAGCCGATTGGTTACGGCATTTTTTTGTAAAAAGTACCGAAAAATAAATTTTTTGATAATTTTAAGGTTGATAATTGAATTTGTATAATATTGCATTTTTAAAGTAATTTATTCTTCTATTATTTTATGAATGTATATATATCTTGCTTCTTAGTAGTTGTCATAAACATTGGTTGTTCATCTTTTAGAGAAGATGTAAACGAACAAATTGAGCAAGCACTTTCGTCAAATTGCGATGTTAATGAAAAGGAATTTAAAGAAATAGAATCATTTATCATAAAAGACAAAGATGGGGCTAAGAAATTGGGATTATTATCCAATAACGGTACTGCTATTGATAACATAGCCTTAGAAAACTTTATCTTGGTAACAAAAGCATACATTAAGCAAAAGAAAAATTGTAACGAAATAGTAATTAATACAGGTTCTATAAAAAAAGAAAGTATTATCAAGCCTAAACTCTATTTAGAGCGAAGCGGTAGCATGGTTTATTACGACAATAGGCAATCTAAAGGACAATTTAAAAGTACATTGACCAAGCTATTGAACAATTTTGGGTATCTTAAACCTGAAAAAAGCCTTATTTATATTGTCAATGATAATGTCTATTCTTGTAACCTTGATTTTGATGGACTCGTTCGACAAAGTGATATATTTAATGCTGCTGAAACACGAAAAGGTAAAGGGGATTATACGGATTTCAATAGAATTTTTAGAAGTATTTTAGATAGCCTTAATGAAGGAGAAATGGGAATAATGTTCTCAGACTTAATTTATTCTACAAAAGATATGAAAGAGAAAAATCCTACCAAAATCTTAGTAGAAGCTGAAAATCTCACAAATAATATTTTCGGAAGCTATGCAAATGACTATTCAGTTTTGGTTTTGAAACTACAATCTGATTATATAGGTAATTATTACACTTTTGAAAATCAACCGATTAGCTATAACGGTTTGCGACCTTATTATATCTGTTTTTTTGCTAAAAATACAACCATGAATGCTTTTTTAGTAGAAGAAAAATATAAGCAAGTTCGGGATTTTTCAAAGTTAGATGAATTCCAAAATTTTTATTTTTTCAGTAATGACAAAAATGTTATTAACCCTTATTATACAATCGCTTTAAGAGATGCTGAAAATGTAGGGCATTTCAATCAGGATAATGAAGAAATTAAAGAAAAGAAAGATTATGTTCACTCAATTGAAGATGTAGAACCTAAAAATGATAAATTAACTATTAATTTACAGGTAGATTTTTCAAAACTAATGCTACCAGAAGATTTTTTGGTAAATCCTACAAATTACGAAGTAGATGCTTTAAAAGATGGTTTTAAGGTTATAAAAGTAGAAGCCGTTAAAGATATGCCAAATGTAACACATAAAATCACGATTTCGACTCGAAATGCAGGTCGTGGCAAAAGAAATGTTGCTATTAAACTAAAAAAATATTTCCCAATTGATTGGATAACTAAATCAAATAGCGAAGACGATAGAAATACAAATGCTGACAATTTTCAAAGTACTACTTTTGGTTTTAAAAGTATGATGACAGGTATTTATAGTGCCTACAACCACCAAAATAAAGACTATTACTGTATTTTAAATATAACTCTTAATAATTAATACAATGGAAGATTTCTTATTTAGTTTCTATTCAACATTTGTTGATGAATCTTTGATAGAAGATTTATATTTAGAAACACTACTTACTCCACTGACTATAAGTATATTGGTCATTATGCTCCTTGGTGCGGTAGTATTTTATTACGTAATTAATAGTATTCGTTTTGGTCAAAGAAAGCACTGGTTTCTAACAATGGGTATAGGAGGTATCATTACATTTACTGTAATATTCTCTACTTGTGTCAATATGGCTGGTCAAGAAATAGTCAGAAACGAAGCCAATATTAAAAAAGGAATCCCAGATTATCGTTTTGACCAAGGTACATCTATATTTTTTACGTATGGTCTGACCATGGTTTTGCTGGCTATGATACTATTTTTTATTTTTTCAATGCTTATTAAATGGTGGAGTACCAATAGTCGTAAAACTCCTTTTTGATTGAAAATTAGTCCTATTTTAATAGCGGAATCATTATTCAAAAATCAAAAGAAACAATAAAACTATGCCTGCAAAATTATATATATTTGCTATTGGTGGTACAGGTTCAAGAGTCTTGAAATCATTGACTATGCTCATGGCATCAGGAATCGAAATGAATGAAGTTACCGAAGTAGTACCAATTATTTTAGACCCACATAAAGATAACAAAGATGTACAACGTACAGAGGTTCTCATCAATAAATATCGCCAAATTAGAGCATCACTGAAATCTGATTTAGTAAAAGGAGATTTTTTTTATACACCTATTAAAACGCTGGAAGATATTGTTAGAAAAAGTGATGGAATTGGTACAACTCCCATGCTTACTCTCAAAGATTCTCATAAAACATTCAAAGATTATATTGATTTTGAAGGTCTTAATGATGCCAATAAAGCCTTAGCGAGTCTATTATTCTCAAAAGAAAACCTCGATACTGAAATGGATATCGGTTTTGTGGGGAATCCGAATATTGGAAGTGTAGTTTTGAATCAGTTTGCAGAATCTGATGAATTCAAAAACTTTGCTTCTAATTTTACACCAAATGATAGGATTTTCATTATCAGTTCTATTTTTGGTGGGACTGGTGCTGCGGGATTTCCATTAATTCTGAAAAATATCAGAGGAGCGGATAAAAATCCTAAATTGACCAATACCGAGTATCTCAAAAATGCTAAAATCGGGGCGTTGACTGTAATGCCATATTTTGGAATCAAACCTACCGATGATAAGAAAGTAGTAGATAAATCAACGTTTATATCTAAAACCAAAGCGGCATTGCAATACTATGCAAGAGGGGTAAATAAAGACCTAAATCGGATGTATTATATAGGTGATTTGGTAAACTTAGACTATGAATACGACCCTGGTAAGGATGGTCAACAGAATAATGCCCACTTTGTCGAGTTAGCTTCAGCATTAGCAATCGTTGATTTTGCTAATGCCATGGACACCGACTTAGAAACTGAAAATGGAAAACCTAAACTACCTGTTTATAAAGAGTTTGGAATTAGAGAAGATGACGAAATACTGAATCTTAAATCATTGAGTGTTTCTACACAGCAAGTGTTGAGTTTGCCGCTTTCTCAGCTTGTATTATTTAGTTTATATCTTGATAATCGTTTAGGGAGTGCCATTGACAGTAGGATTCCTTGGATAGTAGAAAATCCACCAATTGACCGAAGTTTTTCGAGAGGTAACTTTGTTGAAATTTACTTAAATGAATTTAATCAATTATTTAAAGAATGGCTTGACGAAATGAAGAATAATAGGAGGGCATTTGATGCCTATCTGACAGATACCAACGATGATTTATCAGGTGTAATCAAAGGCTATTCACCTAAGAAAGGTGTATTAGGTTTTGGCACTTCAACTGTGGACTTCAAAACTATTGATGAAGCCAATAACAGTATTGTAAAAGGTAAAAATTACCCAACACCAGCCGATAAATTGATTAAAGTAATGTCGGAAGGTACAAGAAAAGTGCTTTCTGAAAAATTTCCAGACTTATTCCAAAATATAAAGAAGTAAGTATTTTAACCTTTTAACATAATGAAGATAACGACTTTAATATTAATAATAAGCCTACTTTTTTTAGGTTGTGGAATTAAAAGAGAAGATTGTGAGAAGAATCAGACCGGAGAGGTCGTATTTAATAATAACAGCCAATCGGGTAAAACTTATGATATTATTTGGGATGGAGTTATGATTGCAACAGTAGAACCAAGTAAAGAAAGCAAAGTGTTTACTTATGCAGCTAATGTACCTCATAAACTCGTATTTAGAATAACAAATACAAAAACAAATGCCTGTACTGAGAGTACACCAATATTGAATCAATGCCAAGAAAATACCTTCTCTTGTTCCGAGTAAATGTAGTAATTTATAGGTAATTCATTCAAAAATCCTTTTAAAAGATAGCAACATGAGTAAAGTACTCACCCTTCATAAATTAAGCAATAGTGAGCATTGGTTTAGCAAAGGCGTTACAGCCTATGGTAAAGGTCAACTTGACCAAATCGAAGATAATATCGGAGGTAAAATCATGCCGACCTCAGTACCAAGCCCTTTTGCTCGATTCGACCTTGTTCGCAGTGCTTTTCATAATATTTCTAAAAACCCTAATCTTAAAGGTACTCCCAATGATGAGAGGCTTGTTTCGGAATGCTTTGATGTAGGCGAATTATTTTTCAATTACGATAAATTGAGCGATAAACTACGCATCATCAAATGGGACAGATATAATGATATTGCATTACTGAAAGGAAGTAACAAAAGCCACCAAAGACTCGCTGATGCTCTTAATATTTATTTAGACCAAGATGCAGAGGCATATAATTTTGATGACCTTAAATGTCTTTTTATATTATATTACGATGGTGGTGATAAATCAGGTTTTATAGGAGGTACTTCGCCCTCGACTTTGTTTTTCAGTTCGGCAAATGATTTGAGTTTTGTCAATGAAAAACTTGGTGGAGATACACTTTTTGATAATGATTTTTGCCCACTTTACAAAAGAGACATAGCTTATCAAAAGTTCTGGTATTATCTCAATAAAAAAGATGATTTTCGTCAGAAATTCGAGGATATTTCAAATTACCTTGCTAAAAGCCTTGAATTACTGCAAGCTTATAATAGACCATGGTGGGATGAAATCAATGCTCTTAAGGTTGATAGTTTCGAAAAAGACTTCGACCGATTGCCTGTAAGTAAAGAAACACCCAATGATTTTGTTGAGATTTTAGGTTATGTACTTCGTAAAGCAACTGTAAAACCTGAAGAACTTAGCGATAGTGGTTTCATTATTCGTTCAAATAAATACAAATCTGCACTAAAACCAATGGTTTTACAGAGTAGATTTAGTAATACCAAAATCAAATATGCTCGTGGCAATTGGGACTCAAACCAAGAAGTACCAGCCTACGAGCCAAACTCGTGGCAAGATAACAAAAGACGCTTACCCGGCCAACCAGATTTCTATCCATGGCTAACGATTAGTGATTTCCTCGAACCCCATATTGTAAGATTGGTTTATCCTGTCAATAGCCAGTGTTTTTTTGATGGTGGATGGCGTAGTTCAGATGGTACCAAAGGCTATTTGATGCCTTTAAAGAAAGAATTTTTTGATTTTTTTGATGTTTCAGACCTTATTAATGGTAGAGGGGTAAACCTCGAAATCAAAGAACTCACGGGCGGTAGTGTGCGAGTAAGCCTTCGAATACCTATTAAAGAAGATGGCGAATACATTTACTTTACTCGACTTTATCTATCTTCTGACGGGCTAACAACTCCTCGAAAACCTAATTTAGAAAAAAATGAAGGTGTGGTGGTAGAGTACCAGTTTGGGGTGAATATAATGCCTTTTGTAAAAGTGGATGAACCCGATTTTAAACCTAATTACAGGATTCACTTAGTAGATAGAGATGTAGATGTAATAAACCATGATAATGATTACAACTTAGTGTTTTTTGATGCTAAAAATAACCAAATCAATATTACTGCTACAAAAAATCGTAGTGTAAAAAGCCTCAATACAGGTGCTACCTCGAAAGTATATGTACTCGAAGAACAAAACTTTGAATATTTAGCCGTTGAAGTAGCTGGTAAGAGAGGAATCATCCTTCCTAAATTCCCAACAGTTAAGATGGGTGATGAAGTCTTTAGATTTGCAGTGGACTTCGGCACTACAAACACTCATATTGAGCTCAATACCAAAAACGCTACTGCTCCAGTACCATTCGAGATTTCGGATAGAGATGTACAGATAGCTACCCTCCACGACCCAATCATGGAAGAGACTGACCGCTCATTGAATGGTACAAGGGCAACTGCTATCTTGGATTTACTGCCAACCGAAATGATACCAGAGAAAATTGGAGTTAAACATTCGGTAAAGTTTCCAATAAGAACAGCACTTATTGAAAACAAACCAAAATTCACAGAAAACTTATATGGAATGGCTGATTTTAACATTGGCTTTATGTACGAACGCAAAAATATTGATAAAAACACATACAACGTAAAGACTAATCTGAAATGGGAAAATTACAAAATTGATAAAGAAGCTGAAAAAAGGATTGAAGGTTTCATAGAGTCTATTTTGTTGTTAATTCGAAATAAAGTACTCAGTAATAATGGAAATCTTGAAGATACTGAGGTAGTTTGGTTCTATCCAATGAGTATGTTGGAGGATAGATTAAATTATTTTGAGATTAAATGGAATGAAAAGTACGCCAAACTTTTTGGGTCAAAAAAAGTTCCTGTTAAAGTTCCAGAGAGTATTGCTCCTTTTTATTGGTATAATAGAACCGTAAGGACTTCCAAGTATCCAGCGGTGTCGATAGATATTGGTGGTGGAACTACTGATATTATTGTTTATCAAGATGACAAACCAGAATTGATAACTTCATTTAGATTTGCAGCAAATTCGATTTTTGGAGATGGATTCACGACAGATGGAGCGGCTGATAAAAATGGGTTTATTAAAAAATATGAAGATGAAATTTTAAGCATTTTAGAGGCTAATAGCTTTGATAATCTAAAACGAGCCTACGAGGTTATCAAAGACCGACAACGCTCTGATGATGTGATTGCATTCTTTTTTTCATTAAAACAAAATAAAGAAGTAAAAGAAAAGGTCAGTATTGATTTTAATGAAATGCTCGGTAAAGACGAATCGTTTAAAATTGTTTTTTTAACATTCTTTGTAAGTATAATCTATCATATTGCTAAAATAATGAAAGTCAAAGGGAAGTCAATGCCTCGCTATATTACTTTTAGTGGAACTGGCTCTTTAGTGATTGATATTTTGAGTCCTAAAATATCAACACATGTTCAATTGAGTAAACTTATCTTCGAAAAAGTTTATGGAGAGCCTTATCATGATGATGGTTTAGAAATTATTAAGCAAGAAGCACCAAAAGAAGTAACTTGTAAAGGTGGGCTACGTATGAAGTTAGATTTTACAAAAGAGGATAACGGAGAGTGGACTGATACGATTGAGAAAATTAAAACTATCTTATATGGTACTTCGGATGACCAAATAGTAAACAAAGGAGATAATTATCAGAATATTGATAGACTTGTTCCCAAAGTAGTAGAAGAAGTTAATAATTTCATTAAACTCTTATTTAGTCTCAATGATGATTTTAGCTTCAAAGGTAAATTTAGCATGAACACGGGTATGATAGAAGTCTATGAAAAACTCCTTAGAAAAGATTTAGAGCAAAACGTAAGAGAGGGTATGAAACTCAAAAAATCGGAGTTAGCTTCTCAGAATGACCCTATCGAAGAGACCCTGTTCTTCTACCCGCTTATCGGGGCTTTGAATAACTTAGCTTACGAAATTGCTAAATAAAATACTCCTTTCCTTACTCGAAAAAGTAAAGAAAGGAGGTTATTATTCAATCTTTAATATTTAGAAAACGATGAAAAAGTATATTTTATGGCTATTTATCATATTACCATTCTTCGTAAATGGACAATATTATAAATTACAAGGAGAATTAAATGGTAAAACATATGATTTAGTAAAAGAATTTGATGAATTAAATAAAAAATTTAAAGCTACTACAGTCCATATAGATTTCTTAAAAAATGGAAATACAAAGGATGATACAGAAAATAAAAAAAAATATTTGTGTATAGAGTGTAAGATTGTAGAGGAAAGCCAATTAAAGGAAATAAAGAAAATTTTTAGTGATAATGGAGATGTGTTAGTAGCAAAGGAAGGAGAGGAATATAGGCAGCCAAGAAATGGTGAAAGTGAAGAGAATAGAAAAGTATCAAAGTTTAGAGGCTTACAAATTTATAAAGATTTTGTAGGTAAAATAGATACACTACTAAAAACAAGTCCGTATTATGAACTTAGATTAGAATTAAGAAATAAGTATTCAGATTCATCAGCGTTTGCAAAGGCTGTCAAACAACAGTTGGATAAAAGTGTAGAGGACGGGGATAATAAAGGCTTTAGCTTTTTATCTCTCATTATTAGTTCTTTGATTGGGGCTGGTTCTTTATTTTTAATATTATTTGCGTTGAAAAAAGTAAATATTAAGACTAAGTCAGACGAGAATCATTTAGATATGCTCCGAAAAAACTTATTAGAAAAAGATGAACAGTTAAATCAAAGAGATGATAAAATTGTACAATTGGAAGCTAAGTTGAAGAATTTTGATGATGATAAGGATAAGATTGTAGAGTTACAAAAGAAAATAGAAAATCAATTAACAGAAATAAGCAAGCATAAAACAACTACTGGAAATCACGAAAGTCAAGAAGATAAATCAATAAAGCTTTCAACAGAACCAAAAAAACTATTACTCTATTTCTCCACCCCAAATAAAGACGGAAGTTTTGCTGATAATGGTGTTCTAAATTTGAACCCAGCCAGTCATATGTATGAATTTGAAATAAATGGAAATTTAGCATCATTTGCTCCAATAACTGACCATGGTGCTATTGTTAGAGATGCTCTATCAGAGCCAGGGACATATTTAAGACCATCTTGTGATATAACGACAAGTTCACTAACACCAGTAAATATTCAAGTGTTAAAAAAAGGCAAAGCCCGCTTAGAAAACAATAGATGGGTTTTAGTAGATAAAGCACTTATAAAACTCATATAACCCAGTGAAGTCATACGAAATGGAAATAGGTATAGCTGTCTTTGTGATAGTGTGGCTTTATTTTACGGTTAAGGCACGTAATCGTAAAAAAGAGCATGATGCCACGATTGCAGAGCTAACAAAGAAGTTGAGTGCTTCTGAGTATGCCATGGTTTCAGTACAAACAGATAGCAACAATAAACTAAAACAGTTTGAAGCCAAATATTTAGAATTAGCAATCGAGTACGAAAGATTAATCAATAAATACAATTCTTTGATTGAAAACATCGAATCGTCTAAATCTCTAACCGAACTCAAAAAAGAGGTTTTAGATGAAGGTTCTAAATCTATAGAGAGCAACTCTAAGATATTACCAGTTTTGTATTTTCCAGTACCCAACCGAAACAGTACATTCCCAAATGCAGGTAGCACGGCATTTAACGCCAGCCAGCACATGTACCAGTTTACGATTGTCAATGAGCAAGGCACCAAGGCAAGGTTTAGTTTTATCAACCACGAACTCACTACCAAAGATGCCCTCAATGACCCCCAAGTATATCTCAGACCCGTTTGTAGCTACGAAAACTCAATTTCGTCAGAAACCAAACAGATAACAACCATAGAAGAAGGTTGGGCCGAAAAAAATGGTAATGTATGGACTGTAACCCAAAAAGCCATGATACACTTTGAATATTGATAGTATCCGATTGTGATGAAAATAAGAAGAAATGCTTATGATTAGTCACCAAAATAACCCTTAACTAACCCATTATTGACAATGAACTTTACAATCATTGAGTATATACTCATTGCCGTTATCTTCCTTTTTCAATACAAATCTTGGCGTAGTAGCTTAAATTCGATTGAAATTTATAATTCGGCAATCCCGAATGTTGCGGCATTCAGCCTCGAAAAAATTAGTTTTTTGATGGACGACCTCAAAAGACTGTCTGCTTCCGAAATTTTTGAGAATAAAGAAAGTCTTAGTAGCCGAACCCGTTATGGAAAACTCTCTACAGTAGCTTATGCAAAACTTAGAAATGAAAAGATTGAAAAACAAATGATTGATTTTGGTTTTTCGCATGATGAAGCAGTAAAAGTTGCTGATAAATGGATGAGTGAAAACGTACCCCTCAATGCCGATATTGTAGAGCTTTCTTTAGTTAAATGTAGTGTTTCTAATGAAACCATTGATAGTATATTGTTGGCTATCAACACCTATTTAATACGTAATAAAGGTACGATTGCCGATTTTAACCTTATTAAAGATATTATTCAACGCAACACCGATGCCATTGAAGAAGAAATCAATACGACATTGCCCATCCCACTATATCTGGGCTTGATGGGTACTATGGGTGGTATTATTATCGGACTTTTTAGTTTACCTGACCTCAATAGTAACGAGTTTATTTCGGGTGGGGGCGTCAATAACCTCATTGGTGGTGTGAAAATTGCAATGATAGCCAGTTTTATAGGTTTGCTGGCAACGGTTCATAATACAAGCAAATTTAAAGGAGCAAGAAGATTCATTGAGACTCAAAAGAATCTTCTTTATACCTTTCTCCAAACAGAACTTTTACCGATTCTGTCACAAGATGTTAATACTGGCATTTTTGCTTTGAATCGTAATATAGAAAAATTTGGGTTGAGTTTTGAAAAACAAGTTGGTAAAATTGAAGAATTGACCAACAAAAACTATGAAACTATTAAATATCAGGTAGATACAATAAATTTTATCAAGCAAGTGGATGTCAGTAAGATGGCTAACTTTAACCTAACTGTATTGACCGAACTTAAAAAAAATATCGAAGCATTTGAGAAGATATCTATATTCTTCAATCAAATTGATGCTTTCGTAGAAAACTCAAAACAAATTATTAATCGTACACAAGATGTTCTTGGAGTAACCGAGCGTATAGAGGATGTTTTGAGTGAATCAAGAGAACTACAACGCTTTTTGATGAAACATTTCAGCGAGATAGAAAATAGAGGAATTATTATCAATGATACTGTGGGAAAACTTGATAACATGATAGATATAAGCCTCACTGGCTTGCAGAATCATATTACTGATAGAATCAAAGCTATTGAGGAAATAAAAATCAAAGAAGAAGACCTAATGCTAAAATCTTTTGATGATAGTCGTAGTAACTTCAATAATCTCAGGCATTTAGAGACCCTACAAAAAACAATGAGTAACTACTCACAAGAGGATGCAAACCGACAAAAACAAATTACTAAATCGCTTGAAACTCTCAGCCAAGAGATGAAAGGAATGAATACAACCCTCAATAAAATGCTCAAACGTATGGAGAGTAATTTTATAAAGAGTACGATTAGTTGGTTTAGGAAGAAGGAGGATGAGGGAGAGAAAAATGAAAATTAAATTTAAAAATATAGTTAGAAAATATTAAAATTCACCCAATTTATATGTTGATTTTTTTTAAAACTTGGAGTAATGATGTTTTATATATAATGATATAAAAGCAACAAATCCTATTTTTATTTAACTGTAAATCATACTATGGATTTTCTTTACGATAAAACTTTTTGTGGCGAGTTAATATTAATTGCAACTTTAATTTTCTTAGGAATCAAATTTTTTGAAGATATAAAGCAACATGTAGAGGGTAATATTAAAATTAACTTTTTATTGTACTTGATAGGACTTTGTATTTTCATTGTTACATTATTCTTTGGGATACATGCTGACATAATATCTGAATATGATAGATTTAAAATCAAAAAGAATAACTGGTTTAATTTTGGAGTTATTTATACCTATCCATTGCTACAAGCAACTCTTCAAAACCAGAATGAAGTTTTTTTGAACGAACTTGTTCAATATGATTACCCAAAGCAAGCAAAAGAACCCAAAAGAGGTTATACGTTTGTTGTTGATAAAAGTTACTCCACAAAGGATAATCCCAATTACCAAAAATATAATAACGAATTAAAGCAATCTTTAAAAAATGATGGTAAAAGTTATAATATGAATGAAAAATTCGAAGACTTTGATTTGACAGACCTTTTATTATGGACTTACATAAATCAAATTTTTGAATCAAGAAAATATAAAGAATCGGTGGTAGATATAATTTTTTATTACGGTACAAAAGGTAGTAAAGTTGATACTATAAGAATTGATGCTTTGAAGGAATTTGAGTCCTCTACGGATGAAGAAAAATGTAAATCATTGAAAGATGAAATAAAGAAAATGATAGTAAAGGGTAATGAAATTAAAAATAAAAATCATAAAACTGATTACTCAGAAGTAGTAAGAATATGTAAAAATTCATTGAATAATATTCAAAAGACAAAGAAGATAGATTCTTATGTACTTACAATTATTGGAGATTTTGAAAATGAGTTTGAACATTTTGACTTAACTAAAGAGTTGATGTTTTTACCTACTGATAAGATTTTTCAAACAAACTTAGTAGTTGTACCATCTTACAAAAAAGATGATACTATTCAGCAAAAAATTGTTAATACTCTTAATTTATTTAAAAATAAACATTTTCAATATGCCTATCTTTACTCTTTTGAAACAAACGATACATGGTTAAGTACTCAGCCTATAAATATAGCAAAATCGGCTTTAGCAATCAATAAAATTACAGACTCAACAGAAATAACTGCCCCAGAGATTTTCCTTTTTAAACCATATCGTAGCCCATCGTCTTTTGATACATATAAAGCAAAAATAATATTAGATGATAAGTATGGAGACGCACCTATTTTTCATTTTACAGGCAAAACTGATAATAGAAATAGTTGTGTATTGATTAATAATAATCTTCAATATTTTATTAATGTTCCAAAAGTATTTAAAAATGACAAAAATGAAATAAACTTGACTATGTCTGCGGATTTTTCAGAAGTGATAGATTTTTATTTAGAGATAATACCTACAGATTCAAAATTCAGGCTTAAAATTCCTATTAATTTAAGTAGCAAACTACCAAATAATTCGGCGTGGTTTTTAGTTTTTTCTATGGGATTGCTTTATATAAGTATTTACCTATTATTAATAGGTATAGGTATTAGAGCTTGGAAAAATAGAAAATATGCTCAAGGTTGGAGGTATGTTTGGCTTATTGCTGTTATCTTAGGAGGTTTTTTAGAGTTTTTTTATATTGTTGTGCTTCAATTTAAATATTTGTTTTTAAAACAGCATTGTATTGAGTTTTCGGTCTTGATAATACTTCAGGTTGCGTTGGTTTATTTATGCTGTTTTACAAGAACACACAAAATTTACGAACATAATCCCAAACCCAAAATTAAATCTCCATGAAACCCAAAGAATCAACATTTTTCTGGACAAGCTATACCGACCTCATGACGAGCCTTTTTTTTGTCATGTTAGCTTTATACGTTCTAACGGTGGCGTTGCTTCGTCAAAAACAAGAAGCGACTGAGCGTGAGTTAAAGAAAATTCAAGAGATTCAGAAGGCAACCAAAAGCCTACCCCAAAAATATTTTAAATATGAAGAGAAATTTAAAAGATACACCCTTGAGCGGCAAATTCAGTTCGCAGCCAAGAGTGATGTAATTAGTGTTTCAGACCATCAATACTTACGAGAACTTGGAGCAAGCATCAAAAATTTGATTCAAAAGCTAAAAGAAAAAAAAGAACAGTACAAAGATGATGAAATCAAATATTTGCTTGTGATAGAGGGAATGGCATCAAAAGATAATTATATTTATAATTATCAACTAAGTTATCAAAGAGCGTTGGCATTATATAATTTTTGGGATAGAGGAAGGCAATTGCCTGACCCAGATGTCTGCGAGGTCATTATTGCAGGTAGCGGGATAGGTGGGGTTGGTAGAAATACTGAAAACGAAACCTTAAATCAAAGGTTTTTGATACAAATTATTCCCAAAATTGGTGAAATAAAAGTAGATTCGACAAGAAGATTATTTTAAAAAGATTTACTAACCAATAATGATAAAATACGTCTTTTGCTTAATTGTATTTATCAATCTGGCAGGCTGTGCAGGTTGTTCAAAATCGAGAGGTGAACGTAAATCTCGAATCAATCAAGAAGAAATTAGTAAAATTCCTAAAAAGACAGGTGACTGGTCTGGAACTACAACAGTTTACATGAATGAAGAGAACGGTATCTACAAAATTCCAGTATTGGTTAATGGTAGCAAGATGGATTTTATTTTTGATACAGGAGCCAGTTTGATTTCGATTTCAAATACTGAAGCTATGTTTTTGTATAAGCAAGGTACGCTAACACAGGATGATTTTATCGGAGAAATTAATTTTCAAGATGCAAATGGAGATATTTCTCCAGGTACTGTTGTACGACTTAGGACTTTGCAGATAGGAGACAGAGTTTTAGAAAATGTAGAAGCCTCTATTGTTAATAACTCTGTTGCTCCACTTTTACTTGGACAATCAGCTTTGGCTCAATTTGGCAAAATTTCGATTGATTATAACCGCAAAACGATTTCATTTCAATAAAAATTATGAAAAAGGTTCTCGCTTGGGTAATGTTGGCAGGTTTTCTTACAGCAAATTTAGATGCCTGTACAGGTTGTAGTAAATCGGGTGGTGGTAAGCCCCGTAAAAGTGGTGGGGCAGGGTGTACGAGTTGCACCAAAAGTAAACGAAGTGAAATTACTGATGTGGGAGAGGAATATAAACGAATAAAGAATGAACTTGACTACCTCAAAGTGCAATTTGAGAAAAAAATAATGAATAATTCAGAACTATTGAAGGATGTTGAGGTTATAGAACAGGATGTGAAAGCATTAAAAAACGAGCTTACTGGAAAAGTTATTAATAATGGAATTTCAATAATCGACCAGGAGAGTGGCCAGACAAGTTTACTCACGATAGCGATTGTTGAGGAATTAGCAACAGAAGTAACGATATTTAAAGAAAGTTTAAAACAAGAAAATAGTGGTAATCATATTGCAAAAGAATCTGATAATAGATATTTTTTTGTAGGTAGGTACGAGATTATTTCAGATTGCCAAATTGCAAAAGGTAGTATAACAACTATTAAAAGTGATTATGACCCGCAATTAAAACAGAAATTAGAATTGGAGAGTTTTTGCGGAAAAAGAATGGACGGGATAGCAGCATTTCAAAGAAAGGAAATTCTATTAGAAGATACTCCTATTTATATAAATTATGATAACAGAATTCGTAAGGGTAAAATTTCATTTGGTCAAACTATTACGTTTGAACTTGAAATTGTTGATAGTAATGGAAGTTTTTCATACAACTGCACTGGAACTTTTAAAAAGATAGAGTAATAAAGCTAATTCTTCGATGATTTGAAAATGCCGTAGCCGATTGGTTACGGCATTTTTTTGGCATGAAAATCGTGTGAGTTATTTATGCAGATTTATCAATTATTCGTCATTCACTCATTCGCTAAT
>JALONS010000347.1 GCA_025454855.1 Arcicella sp. | reverse complement strand
CAAAGTATCGAAATCGGAGAAAGCGTTTTGGGTTAAGATTTAATCTGTTCGCCGCTATCTTAAATATGGATAATAAATAACTTTTGAAAGAACTCTAATGTTAGCAGAAATGTTGGATGAGTAAAAACTGACAACCATTTTCATAGCGTAGAATTACCTAATTTATAGCGTATTTCTACGCTATTTTAGTTACTTTTTTTGTTAGTTGGATGTCTTATGAATACTTTAGTGATAATTTATAACCCTTAAAAATATCACTAATTAACAATGGCAAAGTTTATCACCAGTCAGGATAATCCTGACGAACACGAAAAAGCAATGAGCTTGGTACAAAAATACCAAGAAACCAAAAAAGAAAACTCAGTTGATGCTCATTTCATTGGTAAAGATGCTCTGAAACAATTTCTGGATAACCCCGATTTTGATGCTTTCAAAATCCACCATGCCAGAAATGAAGATGGTACACGTACTTTAGTATTTGAGGGTATGAATAATAAAGGAGAAAGTCTAAAATCATTTGTTTGTGAGTTACCTGATTGTCCGCCCAATTGCAGTTGGAATTCATAATGTACCTTTTATGGAATTAAGCGTAGTTTTTACTTACATATCATTTATTACTTATGTAGCATCCTTGAGCTTGATAATACCCATTTTAGTGGGTATTATCAGATTCAAAGATTTACAGTCGAATATGCTAATGTCAATATTTGTGTATTTATGTCTGTACGCAATATTTGAGATTGTGGCATGGTACTACGTAATCAATGGCTGGCAAAATCATTTTTTAGGTAACACAGTTACCTATTTAGATATACTGTTTTGGAGTTATTATTATCACAATTTGCTTGATAGTCAATGGTTTAAAAAAATAGTTATTGCTTTTTGTATTGTTTCTACTGTGATTGTTGGTTTTTCTCATTTCGCTATTGACAAAGACTATAATCGCTTAAATTCTATTGGACTAAGTATTCAAAACCTCACCATAATATCTTACGCTTTATTATTTTTCTTTCAATTAATTAATAATTTGAATGTAAGGTATTTGTCTTTGTATCCTCATTTTTGGATAGGTATAGCCGTGTTAATATACTTTTCAATAGTATTTTTTGTAGAGATTTTTGCCGAGTATATAACATTTAACAGAGATAAAGAATTTGCTCATGCTTATTGGGAAATCAAAGAATATTTAACATTTTTTCACCGTATTATTTTAGCTATTGGTCTATGGTTCAGCAAGACGCTTCTACAATCAAATCTATCATCGAAATAGGCACTGCCGCCATGTTGGTATTTTCTACTACGGTTATTACTGTAGTATATGTGCTTCATACTCGCCTCATCAAACAAAAATATGGCTTGTAATACCTGTATAAAAAAAGTAAATTGCTCATTCTTTCAATCACAAATCTAATATATGAATGAAGCAAAAATTATCATATTGGGTACAGCCGCCATGTTGTTGCCAACCTCGGCAATTATTCTCTTCATCATTATTTATTATCGTCGGCAACGCATTGAACGGGAAAAATTAGAACGTATCGAAGAACAACACCGAGAACAAATGTTGGAAGCCAGTGTGGCTTCTCAAGAAAATGTTCGTCGTCAAATCGGTGGCGATTTACACGATGAAATCGGTACGCTACTCTCGGCTACTCGTATGAGCCTATCCCAAATAAATAAGTACAAAGACAATCCCGCCAAACAAGAAAATCTCTTTAATCAAACCCAAGACCTTCTAAACGAAGCCCTTAATAACGTTCGTAGAATATCTAAGGAGTTGATGCCCAGTACTTTAGATGAATTCGGGCTAATAATTGCTCTCAAAGATTTTACCCAAAAAATGACCGAACACACGGGCATTACCATCTGTTTTAATCACGGAGAATTATCAGAACGTTTTGATAAGAAAGTAGAATTAGCCCTCTACCGTACTACGCAAGAATTAGTAAATAATGCTCTCAAACACGCTCAAGCCAGTATTATTAATACAACGCTCATTAAAGATGTCGATAAATTAATTTTACAAGTCTCAGATAATGGCATCGGTTTCGATTTGGAGGAAGTTAATAAACCCAACCGAGGCATTGGTATAAAAAACATAGAAAGCCGTATTAGCGTAATTAAAGGACATATTAAATTTGATGTTGAAAAAGGAAGAGGAGCAAGTTTTGAAATAACCGTACCAATCTTGAATGATGTTAGCCCCTCTGAACAATTGATAAATTATTAAGTGTTTGTGAAGATGTAATCAACATTCTTTTGTAAACAAGCCGACAACCACTTATCACAAGTAGTATTTTAAGTATTGGGAATGAATTATATGACATTGTGTAGGGGCGTATCGCATACGCCCGAATAGTCAGAATGTGAAGGTATGCGATTTGACGGCAACATTTACAATATCAATTAATAGCTTCTCTTACCTATGATAAAAACTACCAATTCCTAAATATCGAAATCAAATAAGACTATAAATTCCAACCCTAAAATGATAAATAACACAAGGATTAAGATTGCTATTGCCGATGACCACGCCATCTTCAGACGTGGAATAGTATCTCTACTTCAGAATAACGATGATTTTGAAGTAATTTTTCAAGCTGCTAACGGACAAGAACTCATTGATAATTTACAGAAAGAACAGCCACAAGTTATCTTAATGGACTTACAAATGCCCGTTTTAGACGGTATCAGAGCTACCCAACTAATTAAAAAAGACTTTCCGCATATCAAGATTATCATTATTTCTATGCACGACGAAGCCCAGTTTGTTTCACATCTGATGGAACTCGGAGCTAATGGATATTTGCTGAAAGATGCCGACCCCGACGAAGTTGAAAATGCCATTTACACCGTTCATAAAGAAGATTATTATTACGGTGCGTTCCTCCTGAAAGTTATGCACAATCGAATGGTAAATAAACCCGTTAAAAAAACGGTTTCACTCTTCAACATACAAGTAGAACTTTCAGAAAGAGAAATAGAAATCCTCCAACACATTTGTGAAGGAACAACTGCACCCCAAATCGCCGAAAAACTATACCTCAGTCATCGTACCGTAGAGGGGCATCGTAACCGTATTATGGAAAAAACAGGAACAAAAAATATTGCAGGTTTAGTAGCATGGGCAGTTCGTAACGGTGTTGTTTAAAAAATCCCTTTATTTCTTATCCTCAAAACGTAGCAGACTTTAGAGAACATCTCCTAAATTTGTATTTTTAAATATGTGAATTCAATTTTCAAATGCAAATTAATTTTATAGAAGAACTTCGTTGGCGTGGAATGCTCCACGACATGATGCCAGGAACAGAAGAGCAATTAAATAAAGAAATGACCGCTGCCTACATCGGTTTCGACCCTACCGCAGCGTCTCTACACATAGGTAACTTAGCTACCATCATGCTCCTGAAACACTTCCAATTATGCGGACATAAACCCTTCGCACTTGTCGGAGGAGCTACAGGAATGATTGGCGACCCCTCTGGAAAATCAGCCGAACGAGAGTTTCTGTCCGAAGAAACACTACGTCATAATCAAGACTGTATCAAGAAACAGTTAGAAAAATTTTTGGATTTCAACGTAGGTGATAATTCCGCTGAAATGGTTAATAACTATGACTGGTTCAAAGAGTTTTCATTCTTGGGTTTTCTCCGTGAGGCAGGAAAACACCTGTCCGTCAATTATATGATGTCTAAAGATTCTGTCAAGAAACGTCTCGAAACGGGTATTTCTTTTACCGAATTCTCCTATCAACTTCTGCAAGGGTATGATTTCTATTGGCTGTACAAAAATAAAAACGTTCGTCTTCAAATGGGTGGTTCCGACCAATGGGGAAACATCACCACTGGCACAGAAATCATCCGACGCAAAGAACATTCTTTAGCCATTGATAGCTCCGAAGAAACCGAACACAAAGCCTTTGCCCTTACTACACCGCTGGTAACTAAAGCCGATGGTACAAAATTTGGTAAATCAGAAGCTGGGAATGTATGGTTAGACCCATCCATGACAACTCCATACCGGTTTTACCAATTCTGGTTAAATACTACCGATGCTGATTGTCCACGTCTCTTGCGTGTTTTTACCCTGTATAATCAACAAGAAATAGAAACTATCGAAACCCAACACGCTGAAGCCCCTCATTTGCGTATCATGCAAAAAGCCTTAGCAAAAGATGTAACTACTCGTGTACATTCTCAGGAGGATTTTGAAATAGTAAAACAGGCTTCCGAATTATTATTTGATAAAAATGTTATTCAACTTTTTGAAGAAGTAGATTCACTTGT
>JALONS010000073.1 GCA_025454855.1 Arcicella sp. | reverse complement strand
CTGCCACTCAAACGGTTTCGCCAGTTACCAGCACTACTTATACCCTAAGTAGTGTGAAAGATAATACTTGCGGTATAGGCACAGCTTCTGGAAGTGCCACTATAACTGTGAATAATAGTATACAGCTATTAGCGTGCTACCCCTTTAATGGTAACGCTCAGGATTCCAAAGGTACGTATCATGGAACCGTTTATGGTGCTACTTTAACCACTGATAGGTTTGGAAATGCTAATAGTGCTTATAGTTTTAACGGAAATAATTTTATAGAATTGGCAAATCCTAATGATTTTAGAAATAATACCTTCACATATTCAGCTTGGGTTAATCCTTCTGTTTTGCCTACTTCAGGTGATTTTAAATCAATTATTGGTATTAGTAGTGGTCAGGTTTTGGGTATAAACTACATGAATGAACCCTCTTGGGCAATGACAGCCTATAATAATTCTTCGGCTTCTTATGATATTCACCCAAGCTCAAATATTGGCGTAAGTACAAACGCATGGCGACATATTACAGTTGTTAGAAATTCAACACAATTAAAAATATACGTAGATGGTACATTAGTTAGAACTTCTTCGACTTCAATCCCTACAACTCCTACCTACACAAATTCTAACCCAGTGGTTGTCTATAAAGCAATGATAGGTACTCGACCAGATGCTACTAACATACAATTTTTTAATGGAAAAATAGATGATGTAAAGATATATAGAGGAGCCTTGAATGATACCCAAGTACAAGCACTTTTCTTAGCGGAACAACAATGCCCTACAGTTGAAACAGGCGGATTAATAGCCCTTATGAATGTGTCTTCATCAACCACCTGCCCAAGTGGAAATATTACTGTCAGTGCTGTAACGAATAGCTTACAGGTTGATGCAGGTAATCCTCTTATTGTTGAACTATCCAACGCTTCAGGAAGTTTTACTAACCCCATTCAGATTGGTACAGGTATAACTAATAATATTACGTGTATAATTCCGTCGAATACAGTTGCGGGTAATTATAAAATTCGGGTTGTATCAGGAACAAATCCCAATCAAGTAATCAGTGTTAATGCTTTATCAATTACGGTGAATCCAGCTGTTACAGCTACTATTTCTGGTACTACTACTATATTTAGGGGTAATTCGGCTACCCTGACATTAAATTTCACAGGAGTAGGTCCTTGGACATATAGTTTATCTGGTATTAACCTAACGGCTACTGCTAATAGTTCAATAGTTAATGTTTCTGTAAGTCCTACTACAACCACGACTTACACCATCCAGTCGGTTAATAATGCTTGTGGAGCTGGAACAACCTCTGGAAGTGCAATAGTAACCGTGAATACTATTCCGCAATTAATAGCTTGTTATAAATTTGATGATAATGCTCTTGATTCAAAAGGAAATCATCATGGAACTGTCAATGGAGCAACTTTGACTTCAGATAGATTTGGAAGAGCCAATAGTGCTTACAATTTTGATGGTTTATCCAATATTCAATTAAATAATGCAGCAGATTTTGGTGTTGCCACATTCACATGGTCAGCATGGGTGAATGCAAGTGTATTAGCGACCCTTAATATTCCCAAAACTGTATTTTCTGTTGGTTATGATGCTGGAGACCAACATATTAATTTGTACTATTTAAATACAAGTGGTCAAGCAGGTTGGAATTATGGATCTTATACAGGCTATACAACTGTAGCGATGCCTATTATGATATCGTATACTGCTGTTGCTACTAATAACTGGGTTCACCTTGCGGTAGTAAGAACACCAACAGAAAGGAAGTTTTATATTAATGGGCAACTCTCTTTAAGTGGAACAGCTGCACCTCCTTTTTACAATACGCCAATTTTAGCAGCTATCGGTTCAAGATATAATGGCACTCAACCATTCAGTGGTAAAATAGATGATGTTAAAATTTATAATGGAGCATTAACGGATGAAGATGTTTTATTGCTCTACAACGAAGAACAAGGGGAATGCTCTGAACCTTGCTCTGGAATGATATATTCTTTGGGTTCAGGAAATTGGAATACACCTGCTACGTGGTCATGTGGGCGAGTACCCGATTTGACTGATAAAGTTTTAATCAAGGCTGGACATACGATTACTATTTCTACCAATGATGCCAAAGCCAAAAAACTCCTGAATAATGGACAAGTGAGTTTTACTAATGCTACCAGTAAATTGATATTTAATTGACATAGATTAAATACTTCTTGGTAAACCCCTCTGAAATCATAAAAATTCGGAGGGGTTTATATTTATCTGTATCTTTGCCCTCCTAAAAAGTCGTAAGTTATCAGTCATACGTTGTAAGTGAACATAACTTAATCTACTTACGACTTTCTACTTGCAACTGACGACTATTTTCCACGCATGACAAAAGACAGGTTCAATGACCTGAAAGCCAAAGTAGAGGCTTTGAGGAGGTATCTTTGACTACGATAACAAGAAATTTCAAATTGAAGAATTAGAAGTCATTACGCTTGACCCTGCTTTCTGGGAAAACCCCAAAAAAGCAGAATCAACCATGAGGCAAATCCGTGAATTGAAGTTCTGGACGGTAGGGTTCGACCAGCTCAATCAATACATGGGCGACCTCGAAACTATCTGGGAGTTTTATGAGATGGGTGAGGCATCAGAAGAAGAAGTTGATGCGGAGGGGGCAAAATTAGAAGAAAAGTTAGGTGAATTAGAATTCCGAAAAATGATGTCGGATGAGGGTGATAATATGTCGGCTGTCATCGAAATCAATGCTGGTGCAGGTGGAACGGAGTCGCAAGACTGGGCGAGTATGCTTATGCGTATGTACATCATGTGGGCAGAGAAAAACGGTTTCAAAATCAAAGAAGCTGACCATAATGATGGCGACGTGGCAGGTATTAAATCTGTAACGATGGAAGTGGAGGGTGAATACGCCTACGGAAATCTAAAATCAGAAAATGGGGTGCATCGTTTGGTTCGTATCTCACCATTTGATTCTAACGCTCGCCGTCATACGTCTTTTGCTTCGGTTTTTGTTTCTCCTTTGGTGGATGATACTATCGAAATAGATGTAAACCCTGCTGATATTGAATGGGATACGTTCCGTTCGGGTGGGGCTGGCGGGCAAAACGTTAATAAAGTGGAAACCGCAGTACGTTTAACCCACAAACCCTCTGGAATTATCATTGCTTGCCAGCAGGAACGGTCGCAATTGATGAATAAAGAGGTGGCGATAAGGCTCTTAAAATCAAAACTTTATCAGATAGAAATTGATAAACGTAATGCTGCTCGTGCGGAGGTAGAAGCAGGTAAAAAGAAAATTGAATGGGGTTCACAAATCAGGAGTTACGTTTTGGATGATAGGCGAGTAAAAGACCATCGTACCAATTATCAAACTTCTAATACAGATGCCGTTTTGAATGGTGATATTAACGAGTTCATTAAAGCGTATTTAATGGAGGCGTAATCAGAGATAGATAATAGATTTTTGAAAGCCAAAATCCTCAAAAAAGGATTTTGGCTTTTATTTTCTACTGATATAAAACTTCAGTTTTCCCGTGAATCATTTTCACAAACTGCCATTTTCCTTTTACGCTAATCAATTTTTGGATGATATTGTTTTCATTTTTCAAAAGGTAAAAATTTCCTTTCGCTGATTTGTTGATGACTTTGTTTCCTTCTGAATAAAAGACTTCAACTTTACTTTTGTTGCCTGAAAATAATATTATCATCTTCTGGGTATTATCCGCCGAGGCTAATTCAATAACGTTTTTATCTTGTTGAGTTAATTCAAAAGAACGTACACATTGTTTTTTCAGAACCGACCACGTATAGCCCGCCGAACCAATACAACCATGTTTATCTCTGTCATTGCCTACCATAGGGCTATTTTGGGTGTCTTGAGCCATTAGTGAATCACTGAGGGATAATATTAAAAAAACAATAAAGGCTAATATTTTTTTCATAGCGTTTAGTTTCATATTGAGGATGCACAAAAGTACAAAATCTGATTTCTACTTGATGTTTTTCTGTGTAACTTAAATACAAGAAACACGGATAATTTTCGTTTCCATGCAACACGGCTCTATCATTTTTCTAAACTGCTTTCATTGGCAAGGCTTTTGTAGTAAATTTGTAGCCCTTTTGTAGGAAAATGTACTAAGTCTTCAGTACAAAGTACCAAGTATTTCGCTAATTTTCTTAATACTTAATATCTGATACTTAGTACGCAAAGGCTCCCTAATCATCATTAAAACAAACCAAGAATGTTGAAGCGTTTATCTTTGTTTTTTCTAACACTTATTCTCCTTTGGGTAGCCTTTCTTACGCCCGTTGTAGGTGAGTTTAACAATACGCTTTTGCACTGGTTTAAGCCTACTACTGAAAATGTAAAGAAAACAGCCCAGCCTAATTTTCCACCTCCACCTGCTTTCACAACTAATAGTTCATTACCCGAAAATCTTTGGGTTGATAGTGTTTTTGCAACGATGGATAACGACCAAAAAATCGGTCAGTTTTTCATGGTTGCTATTAATCCTACCCACGGCGAGGCTCATTATAAACGTATCGAAAACTTAATTCAAACCAATCATATTGGTGGTTTGATTTTCTTTCAGGGAGAACCCTATTCTTATGCGAACCTCAATAATCGTTTTCAATCTACTGCTAAAATCCCTTTGTTAGTGGGTATTGATGGTGAGTGGGGTTTGGCAATGCGGGTCAATTCTACGATGGCTTTTCCTAAACAAATTACTTTGGGAGCCATTCAGGATAATTCACTGATTTACAGAATGGGAGGGGAAATTGCTCGGCAGTGCAAACGCCTCGGAATCCACCTCAATTTTGCTCCTGTGGTTGATATAAATTCAAATCCCAACAACCCAGTAATTGGCTATCGTTCTTTTGGTGAATTACGGGAAAATGTAGCCCTGAAAAGCAGTGCCTACATGAAAGGAATGCAGAATAATCAATTACTTGCTTGTGCAAAACACTTTCCTGGGCATGGCGATACACAAGGCGATTCACATTTTACCCTTCCGCAGGTATCATATACCAGCGAGCGTCTGAAAAATGTGGAACTATATCCTTTTCAGCAACTAATCAATGATTCTATTAAAACGGTCATTGTGGGGCATCTTCAAGTACCTTTTTATGATTGGCGACCTGCCACACTTTCACAAAGTATCATTACCAATCTGTTAAAAACCGAAATGGGTTTTAAAGGTTTAGTCATTACCGATGCCCTCAATATGCGTGGGGTTCGTCATGGGCAAGGAATAACGTCTGGAGAAGTTGATTTACAGGCATTTATTGCAGGGAATGACATTTTGCTCTATTCTGAAAATATCCCCGAAGGTATCAGAAAAATAAAGGAAGCAATTACTGCGGGTTTAGTTCAGCAAAATGATATTGATAATCGAGTACGAAAAATCCTTCACGCAAAATATTGGGTAGGATTGAATCAATTTAGATACATTGATAGTAATAATTTATACCAAGATTTGAATACACCCGAAGCCAACCAAATTAAGCAGGAACTCTTTGAAAATGCCATTACAGTTGTGAAAGATGGTAATAATCATTTGCCTTTCTCGGCTAATGAAGGCAAGTACGTTTCGGTAGGGTTGGATATTGCACTGGGAAATAAATTTCAGCAAGAACTAAGCAAGATAAGCCCTTTCCAACATTTTGCCAGTGTCTCAAAAACGGATGAAGCATTTTTCAATAATGTATTGCAAAATATAGATTCTACCTCAACGGTTATTCTGAGTGTACATGATATTAACAAAAAATCCGCTAATCGTTTAGAGGTGGGTTATAACGTACAGAATTTTGTAAAACGATTAGAGCAGAAAGCTCAAAAAGTAGTCGTTTGTGTATTTGGTAATCCGTACAGTCTTAAATTTTTTCCAGAGAGTTCTTCATTAGTCTGTGGATACGAAGATGACCCCGCTGCCTACACTGCGATGGCAAAAGTCTTATTTGGAGAAACCCCCGCTTTGGGAAAACTACCCGTTTCAGTAGAGAATTTATTTAAAGCTGGCGAAGGAATTAACCTTTCGGGCGTTGGTAAATTCAGTAAAGCTACCCCCGAAAGTGTAGGGATGAAAGGTACAGAATTATCGGCTATTGAGCCTCTTATCCAGTCTTCCATTGCTCAAAAAATATTCCCAGGTTGTCAGGTGTTAGTAGCTCGGAAAGGCAAAATTGTTTATGAAAAAAACTTTGGAAAATTATCGTATGATGCCAACAGCCAGCCCGTCAATGTAAATACCGTGTATGATTTAGCTTCAGTGACGAAGGTGTCAGCAACGTTACAAGCCTTGATGTATCTATACGACCAAAAAAGGTTTAATTTGGAAGAAAAAGTGTCTAACTACCTACCCGAATTGAGAGGTACAAACAAAGAAAATCTTATCATCAAGGATATTCTATGGCATCAGGCGGGTTTGGTAGCTTACATTCCTTTTTGGGAAAAAACCCGTATTCCTTTGGGTTGGAAGACCGAATATTACAGCTCAAAAAAATCAGCGGAATATCCCTTAGAAGTAGCCGACGGAATGTTTGCCAAACCTTCTATTCGTGATTCTGTTTGGAAATGGGTAATAAAATCACCGTTGATTAACAAAAAAGAAAAAGACGGTAGTTATCCCTACGTTTACAGTGACTTAGGACTTATTATTTTACACCGTCTCTCAGAAAAGTTAATCAATCAATCATTAGATACCTTTACGACTAAATATTTCTACGAGCCTTTAGCCATGAATACAACGGGCTTCAACCCGCTGAAAAAGATAAATAAAGCACAAATTGCTCCTACTGAAAATGATAACTTGTTTAGAGAGAGACTCCTGCAAGGAACAGTGCAAGACCAAACAGCCGCCATGTTAGGAGGTGTTTCGGGTCATGCAGGCTTGTTTAGCAACGCTACCGATTTATTAAAACTACTGCAAATGAACCTCAATAAAGGCACATTTGCCAATAAGCAATTCATTACTGAACAAACCATTAACCTTTTTACCAATAGTAAATCAAACCGAAGTCATCGAGTTTTGGGTTGGGACAAACTTCCTTCCGACGGAGACAGTAATTTTGTATCTGCTAAAGTTTCATCCAGTTCTTACGGACATTCGGGTTACACGGGTACGTTGGTGTGGATAGACCCCGAAAAAGAATTAGTTTTTGTTTTTTTATCCAACCGAGTAAATCCTTCGGCGAGTAACAATAAAATTAACACCCTGAAAATCAGACGAAAAGTGATGGATGTGGTTTATCGGGCGATGGAATAATGTAGGATTGGTTTTCAACCTATCAAAACATAAAAAGATTGACAAGGCTGTAATTTCCAACCTATCAAAACATGAAGATAATTGACAGGTCATAAACCTGTCCTACTTAATAAAATGAAAACACAACGTATTTCTCTCATTCTCTTAGCCATATTCGTACTATCGGGCGTGGCGGTTTATTTTAAATCTTGCCAAAGCTCTCCATCAACGGAATCTACTTCTACTGATGAGGTAGCTATTACCCTTAATCCTTCTCCTGATTTCAAAGCTGACTCTGCCTATGCTTACGTAAAAGCTCAAGTTGATTTTGGACCCAGAGTACCCAATACCAAAGCCCACAAAACCTGTGGAGAGTATTTAGTGGCAAAATTGAAACAATTTGGCTGTGAGGTCATTTCTCAAGATTTTGTAGCCACAAAATACGATGGTACAAAAATGAATGCCCGAAATATTATCGGAAGTATTAATCCTAATGCCTCTAAACGTATTTTGTTAGCTGCTCATTGGGATTCTCGCTCAGTAGCTGATAAAGATACAAAAGATACCAAAACGGCTATTGATGGTGCCAATGATGGAGGAAGTGGGGTAGGGGTACTCTTAGAAATTGCTCGTGCTATTCAACAAGCCCAACAAAAACCAAATGTGGGCATTGACATTATTTTCTTCGATGTAGAAGACCACGGAGAACCTGAAGACTTTAAAGGAAACCCCTCGCCAACTTCTTGGGCTTTGGGTTCACAATATTGGGCAGCTAATAAACACAAAGAAAATTACACCGCTTATTATGGAATTTTGTTGGATATGGTGGGTGCCAAAGGAGCCGTATTCCCGCATGAAGGTACGTCTATGCAATACGCTCCAATGATTGTCAGAAATATTTGGGACATTGCCAGTCGCTTAGGTTATTCTACCATTTTTATTGATGCCGAAGGCGGAGGATTGTCAGATGACCACACAGCCGTAAATGAAATCGGAAAAATTCAGATGATTGATATTGTGGAATTACACCCGAACGACCCCAAAACGTTTGGTTCGTATCATCATACCCACAACGACAATATGAGTATTATTGATAAAAGTACGTTAAAAGCGGTTGGACAAACAGTTTTAAGTACCCTTTATCAAGAGTAATTTAGTAAATATCTTCATTGAAGAAATATAACCTGATAGCCATTTCTGCTGACTATCAGGTTTTTTTATTGTATTTTTGTACCGTAAAAATCAACAAATCATCCAATGGAACAAACTGAAGAATTAAAATTTGTACACCTCAATGACCTTCACGTTGCCCTCGGGGCTAAAATGGTGCCTTTTGCGGGCTATTCCATGCCAGTTTTATACACAAATCTGATTCAAGAACACTTGGCTGTACGTAATTCAGTAGGCGTTTTTGACGTGTCACACATGGGCGAATTTGTGGTGAAAGGTGAGCGTGCAACGGAATTTTTACAATATGTTACTTCTAACGATGTTGCGGCTCTGTACGATGGTAAAGTTCAATATTCATGTTTCCCGAACGATAAAGGCGGTATTGTGGATGATTTATTGGTGTATCGTTGGAATGAAAACGAATATTATTTAGTAGTAAATGCCTCGAATATTGAAAAAGACTGGAACTGGCTTCAACAGCATAATACCTTCGGCGTAACAATGGAGAATATTTCCGATAGATTAAGTCTGTTCGCCGTGCAAGGACCAAAAGCGATTGATGCTCTTCGTAAGCTAACCGATTTGGACTTAGATTCAATGGAATATTATTGCTTTAAAGCTGGGCAAGTGGCTGGTATTGAAGATGTTTTTATTTCTTCAACGGGCTATACAGGTGCGGGTGGATTTGAGGTTTATGTTTGGAATAAAGACGCTGAGGCTATGTGGAAAGCTATTTTCGAGGCTGGCGAAGAATTCGGAATTGTACCTGTTGGTTTAGGAGCAAGAGATACTTTACGTACTGAAATGGGTTATTGCTTGTACGGTAATGACATTGACGATACCACATCCCCGATTGAGGCGGGCTTAGGTTGGATTACCAAATTCAACAAAGAATTTATTTGCTCAGATTTTCACAAAAAAATTAAAGAAAACGGTGTAACCAAAAAATTAGTAGGTTTCGAGATGATTGACAGAGGGATTCCTCGCCAACACTACGAAATTATGGATGCCGCAGGCAATATCATCGGCGAAGTAACTTCTGGTACTCAATCACCATCCTTAAATAAAGGAATAGGAATGGGTTACGTGGCTACTGAATTTAGTAAAAATGGCTCTGAGATTTATATTAATATTCGTAATAAATATTTAAAAGCTGTAGTAACTAAGATGCCATTTTTGAAATAATTTTTTGCTTTAAGTTACCCAAAATGAAAAAAATAGACGTTTGCCTAACCCCCGAATTATTACATTTACATAACATTGAGAATTCAATAGTAGTGGTGGTTGATATTTTTAGAGCTACTTCTTGTATGACTACTGCCTTTGCCAATGGCGTAGAAGCAATCATTCCAGTTGCTACCATTAATGAATGCGTGGCTTACCAACAAAAAGGGTATTTAGCTGCCGCCGAAAGAGATGGCAAAACTCCCGAAGGATTTGATTTTGACAACTCTCCCTTCAGCTACATGACAGAAAAAGTGCATGGGGCTACTATTTGCGTAACTACTACCAACGGGACTTTAGCAATTACTAAATCTAAAGCAGCCGTGAAAGTAATGGTAGGGTCTTTCTTGAATTTAGGAGCTTTGACCGACTACCTAAAAAATCAACAATATGATGTATTGGTACTTTGTGCAGGCTGGAAGGGCAAACCCAATTTAGAAGATACGCTTTTTGCGGGAGCATTGGTAGAACGTTTGCAAGACGAATTTATGGTAGAAGAAGACGCTGCTTTGATGGCTCAAAGGCTGTATAATTTAGGTAAAGATGACCTGCTGAGTTTTGTGGCTTCCTCGTCGCACGTGAAAAGACTCCAACGACTTGGTATTCAAAAAGATATTGCATACTGTTTGCAACATGATATGTATGATGTACTACCAGTGCTAAGAGGCAATGCTTTAGTAAATATGTAAATGATACTGAGGGAGTTGTGATTAATATCCCAATTCCCTCAGTATATCTTCGGTATCTTCCCCCAACGTAGGAGCAGCCCAAGCAGGATGGGCTTCCGTCTCCGAGAACTTTAGCGGTACGCCAATTGATTTCAATTTGCCAGCTTTAGTGTGTTCCGTTTCAATAATCATTTTTCGAGCCTGTAAATGAGGGTCATTCTCCAAATCTTCTAAACCGTACACGGGGCTAATCAATAAGTCATGTTGCAAACCAAAACTCACCCATTCATTCTGATTTTGTTCTAAAAACAAACTCCCAATTAGATTCTTGAAACTTTGTAACTGTTCGTCATTTTGGGGAAGCATAAACATTTTCCAGTCAGGTTTGTGAGTCAAATCACAGAATTTTCCCCAAAATTTAGGCTCTAAAGTACCCAAAGCAACGTACTTTTTATCTTTGCATTCGTAAATACCATAATTGGGCATCCCACCCGAAAGCGGTAGCGTACCCCGTTGAGGTGCTTGATTAGTAGCGGCGTAAATACCGTAAGAAACGGATAGCAATGGCATTACGGCATCCGTCATAGATACATCTACGTGCTGCCCTACACCTGTCTGGGTGCGGGCGTGTAAAGCCGCAAGCGTAGCAATTACACTCATGTAAGAACCACCCGCTATATCAGCTAATTGAACACCAGGAATAATAGGAGCGGAGTCTTTTTCGCCTGTGATGCCTAATACTCCAGCGTAAGAAATATAGTTGAGGTCATGCCCTGCCAAATGAGCGTAAGGTCCTGTCTGTCCATAACCAGTTACAGAAACATAAATAATGTTGGGATTTACTAATCGAGCCTTGGGATAATCAATGCCCCATTTTTCTAAATAATTTGGACGGAACTGCTCAATAACTACGTCGGCTGTTTTTACTAAATCCAAGAAAATATTTTTACCTTCTTCCGACTTATAATCTAACAGCATACTCTTTTTAGAACGATTGTAAGCCAAATAATTGACGGATTCTCCCCCTACAAAAGGCGGAAAAACCCGTACATAATCAGGAGCGTTTGGGTCTTCAATTTTGATGACTTCCGCCCCCATATCCGCCATGAGCATTGTTCCTAACGGACCGGGAAGTAAGCGTGTTAAGTCTAAAATTCTAATTCCTTGGAGGGGTCCGGTTTGAGGTTTTCTCATCATTTAAAAAGTACTTAACGTTTAACAATTCTTGCCATCTACATTGCAAACTTCTCCCGAAATCGGAGCAATGACCATTTCTTGTGACACTTTTTCAATGACTTCCATAAATACTTCGGTTGGTTGAGCTCCTGAAACAGCATATTTTTGATTAAAAATAAAAAAAGGAACACCCGAAACCCCCAATTGGCGGTAGTAGTGCATTTGCTCTTTTACCTCATCTGACGCTACATCCGAATGGATGATTTCTTTCGTTTTTGTAGCATTCCAGCCACATTCTTCCAAAAGAGTAACAATATTATCTTCCACGGTTAAGTCAATTTTATCCACAAAATAAGCCTTCATAAAAGATTCTTTTACTGCTGATTGAATCCCATCTTGCTCGGCTACCGTAAGTATGCGGTGGAGGGTAAACGTATTGATGGCTTTAGGCAAATGCTCGAAATCGAAATGGAGGTCTTCGGTTTGTGCCGCTTGTTCAACCTGTCGGAATTTTTCAGCAAAGTTACCGCCAAAACGGTTTTCCATATAAGTCTGAAAGTCAATTCCATCTTGGGGAACGGAAGGGTCGAGTTGAAAAGGGTGATATACAATTTCTACACCCGTAACTTGCGGTTTTTCAGAAGATTGTGTATATTTAATTGCTTTTTCTAATCTACGCTTGCCGATATAACACCACGGACAAACAACATCAGATACGACATCAATACGAATAACAGGTTTTTCGTTCATATTTTAAAATTTATATTTCCTTCCTTACTTGAGTTTCAATCAATAATTATTGTAAATAATACGGCTTTTACAGTCAGTTGTTGTGTTTTCAGCTAAAAGAATGCGATTTAACCTTTCAGTTAGCACTTGAAGGTTTTAAACAGCTTTTCTGTCAATAGCCCCATAGCTATTAATTATCGTTGGCAATCCACCCGACAAATAACCAATATTAAATCGTATAAATTCCATCTTTTTAATAACAAACAGAATAACAGAAGGTTATAATTATTGTTTCATTAAAATTAACGCAATTATGAAGAAAGTTTATTTCCTCTATCTTATCGCATTCCTTGCATTATCATCCTGTAATCGTAACGGTTTCCAGATAGGTACTGCTTGTCACAGAGAAATTGAAGATGAAGTTTTTAAACCCAATTATCAATCTTTCACCACCGTAGAAAAACAATTTAGTATTGTTGATACTACGTATCAGTTTCAGGCTGTAATTGATGAAATTGGTAATCAAATGAAATTGAGAGGGTATCAAGATTCTAAAGAACGTCCAAATTTGATTGTTTTTTACGCACTTTTTCCAAACGATGTCAATTTGTCGGTACTTCAACGTTCTTTCAGAGGGCTTGGGAAAGAAAGTATGAACGAAGAATTACGCAGAATTAGACTTAGAAAAGGTACGCTACTTTTACAATTTGTTGAAAATGATTCAAATCGTCCAATTTGGATGGGTTATGCCGCAGGAATTGCCCAGCCTGAGACCAAAAAAATAGACGAACGAGCTTTGAGAATTGCTACAAGACAAATTTTTGATAATTATAAAATATTTGCCAAAGATTACATCGCTGGAAAAGTAGTAAGTACACAAGTGTTAGCCGTCAAATAAGGTAATACTTATAATATCAAAACGTTTTGTGTGTTGTCGGTTTTGTCGTAATTTCGTGGTGCAAATGGATGCACATTTAAAAACATACATTTGTAATCAGTAGATAAGTTAGAATGATGAGTTTTTATTGTACTCATTCATTTACTCATTCACTCACTCACAACTGTAAAAAATGGCAAAGAAAGCTGAAAACAAAGTAAAGTATTCCAAAGAGACCTATATGTACTGGTACGAGTCGATGGTACTTCAACGCAAATTTGAAGAACGTGCGGGTCAATTATACGGGCAACAAAAAATAAAAGGATTCTGCCACCTTTATATTGGTCAAGAAGCCTGTTCTTCTGGAGCGAAATCAGCGTTGAAAGACGGAGATAAATACATCACAGCCTACCGTGACCACGGCATTCCTTTAGCATTGGGTTCAGACCCCAATACAGTAATGGCTGAACTTTACGGAAAAGCAACAGGTATTTCGAAAGGTAAAGGTGGTTCGATGCACATCTTTGATAAATCGGTAAACTTCGTAGGTGGACACGGTATCGTTGGGGCTCAAATCCCGTTAGGAGCAGGTTTAGCTTTTGCCGAAAAATACAACAAAACGGGTAATGTAGCTATTTGTTATTTTGGTGACGGAGCTGTTCGTCAAGGAGCTTTACATGAAGCCTTTAATATGGCAATGACGTGGAAGTTACCAGCAATTTTTGTAGTAGAAAACAACGGTTATGCGATGGGTACATCGGTAGCCCGTACTTCAAACGTAACGGACTTATATACCATCGGTGAGGCTTATGATATGCCTTCTGAATCAGTGGATGCCATGAGTGTTGAAGCGGTTCACGAAGCTGTTTCTCGTGCGGCAGCACGTGCCAGAGCGGGCGAAGGACCTACCTTCTTAGAATTCAAAACGTACCGTTTTAGAGGTCACTCTATGTCTGACCCTCAGAAATACCGTACCAAAGAAGAAGTAGAAGCCTACAAGATGCGTGACCCCATTGAGCAAGTTAAAAAGTCAATTTTGGATAATGGCATCGCTACCGAAGAAGATTTAGCTGCCATTGATGCACAAATCAAAGCAAGAGTAGAAGAGTCAGTTAAGTTTTCAGAAGAATCTCCCTGGCCCGACCCATCCGAAATTTACACTGATGTTTATGTTGAGGAATATCCATTTCCAGTAGAATAGAACTAAAAAATCCCTTTCAAAATTGTTTTCGGAAGGGATTTTTGATTTTTTCATGAAACTGCATAACCTGACTGTTCTCTGGCGTAAAGTGGTAAAAAACCTAATACAATATCATTTTTATCAACGCCCATTTTCATTAGTTCTATATCTAACAGAATATCAGTCCAATTTTGTTGAATCCATATTTTTTCATTTTTTATATCAAAATGCAGAATTGGATTATACACAAAAGTACTCTTGTCCCAACCAATCGTAACTACTTGGAAATGATTATTTTTAGTATCAATTAAAGCTTGATTTTCCAGATTTTTTTGAACAGAAAACGGCTTTTTAGCGAATTCTTCCACAAAATCCGTTAAAATTTTCTGATAATGCTCTAACTTTTCCATTGCACGATAAGGTCTTCTATTGGATTATAAATGATAATTCTGATATTTTTACGATTAATCACTTTTTGAATAAATCTCTCTTGAAAGTAACCATTCCAAATGTCTTCTGGAATAGCCAAATACAATAATCTTTCGGGTGCTATTTCTTCCAAAGCCAAAAGGTAATTATCGTATTGTCCCGTTGCTTCATGAAACGCATGGATGAAAGAAGTTTGAACAAAAGTTTTTATTTCAACAACTATCTTTTCTGAATTTTTTCTGCTGAAATGACTCTCTCAGCCCCTAAATCCATCCGAAATGAAACTCTATCTAATCGAAAAATAAATGGGTCGTCTGTGATAATCCATCCATCTTTTTCGAGAGCAATTCGCACAGAATCATGATAAATATCTTTCGCCATAGTAATGCAAATTTAACGGTTATATTGTAAATTACAAGTCTTGGATAAATCCTACAATTCATCATTTTTTGAACGAATCACTGAGTTGAACCACTAATCAATAAATCTATCTTTGGAGAAATGTGCTTAAAAAAACAACGATTTTTCCAAACATAGTTTCCACACAAAACAAAGAAAGGTTAATTACTTAACTTCAACTACTGCACCAGCTTCTTCTAAAGATTTTTTCAAACCTTCAGCTTCGTCTTTAGATACACCTTCTTTCACAGCTTTTGGAGCTCCATCAACTAAATCTTTAGCTTCTTTCAAGCCAAGACCTGTCAAGTCTTTCACCAATTTAACTACTGCTAATTTAGAAGCACCAGCTTCTTTCAAGATTACGTCGAATGAAGTTTGTTCAGCAGGTGCTTCAGCAGCGTCTCCACCACCAGCAGCACCACCAGCTACCATTACAGGAGCAGCAGCAGCAGGCTCAATACCATACTCATCTTTCAAAATTGCTGCTAATTCGTTTACTTCTTTTACTGTTAAATTTACTAATTGTTCAGCGAATGCTTTTAAATCTGCCATTGTATTAAGATTTTATTTGTTTACGATTTTTGAATTTATTTTAATTTTTGCTTGAAAAAGCATCAACAGAAATGATTAAATTCACGATTACTTTTCGTTCAACTAATAACCAATAACTGTTAACTAATAACTGAATTACCCTTCTTTCTCAGAAAGAGTTTTCAAGATACCTGACAATTTCTGTCCACTGCTTTGAAGAGCAGAAACAACATTTTTCGCAGGTGATTGTAACAATCCAATGATTTCTCCAATCATCTCTTGTTTAGACTTAACGTTTTCAAGAGCTGCCAATTGGTCTTCTCCGATGAATAAACCACCTTCGATAGAAGCACCTTTGAAGGTAATCTTAGTCTTACCCGCTTCTTTCTTGAAATCCTTGATAAGTTTAGCAGGAGATTTTGGGTTCTCTGGTGAGAAAATAATCCCTGACAATCCTTTGAATACTGTATCGTTGAATGGAGTATAATCAACTCCTGTGGTTTCCAATGCTTTAGCAATCAACGTGTTTTTAACTACACGGTATTCAAAACCTCTCTGGAAACACATTCTTCTAAATGCGTTTACTTCTGCAACTGTAAGTCCACCTGTATCAGTGATGTAGAAGTATGGAGTAGCAGCGAACTTTTCGCTCAACTCTTGGATGATAGCACCTTTTTCTTCTCTTGTCATGATTACAAACCTTTAACTGTTGCTTGGTCAATTTTAACACCTGGAGACATCGTAGAAGACAAATTAACTGACTTCACATAAGTTCCTTTGGCTGAAGATGGTTTCAATTTCAACAAAGTGTTGATAAGTTCCTGAGCATTTTCAGCGATTTTCTCAGGCGTAAATGAAACCTTACCGATTGAAGTATGAATGATACCTGTTTTATCAACTTTGAAGTCAATTTTACCAGCTTTCACTTCTGTAACGGCTTGTCCTACGTTCAAGGTAACAGTACCTGATTTTGGATTTGGCATTAAACCTCTTGGTCCTAAAACACGACCTAAACGACCTAATTTCGCCATTACAGTTGGCATAGTGATAATTACATCAATATCAGTCCAACCTTTTTCGATTTGTTGGATGTAGTCATCCAAACCAACGTGGTCAGCACCTGCCGCTTTTGCTTCTTCCTCTTTATCAGGTGTACAAAGTACTAAAACTCGTACTTCTTTTCCTGTTCCATGAGGCAAAGCAACTACGCCACGAACCATTTGGTCGGCTTTACGAGGGTCAACCCCCAAACGAACGTCGATATCTACTGAAGAATCGAATTTCGTATATGAAATCTCTTTCAAAATTTCAGCGGCTCTCGTAAGTGAATACGATTGCGTTGCGTCATATTTTGATTGAGCTTCTTTTTGCTTTTTTGTTAACTTAGCCATTTTTTTAATTTCGTTATTGGTTATTAGTGATTAGTTATTGGTTATTGTTAAAATTGGTAATTTGTATTTCCTGATTTCAACTCATAACTTATAACTCATAACTCATAACTCAAAAAGGTTTTTCTCCTGTTACGTTCAAGCCCATTGAGCGAGCTGTTCCTGCTACCATACTCATTGCTGATTCAATAGTAAAGCAGTTTAAATCAGGCATTTTAGTTTCTGCAATGGTACGTACTTGTTCCCATGTTACTGAACCTACTTTCTTCAAGTTTGGTTGAGCAGAACCTAATTTTACTTTAGCTGCTTCCAACAACAAGATTGGAGCAGGAGGAGTTTTTACTACGAAATCGAAAGACTTGTCTTTGTAGTAAGTAATCAAAACTGGAAGGATAACGCCAGGTTTATCTTGAGTTCTTGCATTGAATTGCTTACAGAACTCCATGATATTCAAACCTTTAGAACCTAACGCTGGACCAATTGGGGGCGAAGGGTTTGCGGCACCACCTTTGCATTGCAACTTAACGTAGCCTGCTATTTCTTTTGCCATTACGGTAAATGTTTAAAATCTTTGAATTGTTGAAATTTCTCTGCCAGCAAGGGTGGAAGCTTCCTTACCTGAGATTTTTCGGGGCTTCGAGATGGGATTATTCTGTAACTAAACAATCTGATTTACAGTGTTTTGACATTTTTTAGAATGCTGAAAACATACTGTTCTACGAAACGGACTGCAAAATTACGGCTTTGTTCTTAATTTACAAAGAGTTACCTTATAAATTTTGGAATTATTTAATTCTGCCTTTCTGTCATGAAGATTCGTAAATTAATTGGTGTCAGTGCTTTGAGTAATTAGGATAGACTTTTTTCAGAATAGCCCGTTATGGGATTATCTGACTACCATTATTTTATGAATTTTGGTATTTCCCAACGTCTGGACTTCTAAAAAATAAATGCCAGATTGTAGCAGGTTGGAAGTGGTTATTTCCATAATAGTTTGGGAGATTTTTTGGACTTTCGTTGCTACAACATGATTTTCTATATCTTTCAGGGTTACGTTTGCTTCGTCGGAGTCTTCTGTTTTAACCATAAAAACATGAGTACTTACTGGATTTGGGAAAACGCCGAAAGGTACGTCAAGGTCTTCAATAATAACGGTTTGTGGTCTAAAAACTTGTTGCGTTCCATCTTGGTCGATTTGTCGGAGGCGGTAGTAATTTGTTCCGAATAATGCTGATTCATCGGTAAAGTAATAGATCTTTGGACTTCTGGAAAAACCTGCGGCGGATAGTTGGGTAATTTGTTCGTAGTGAACAGCATTACGGCTTCTCTCAACAATAAAAATGTGGCTGTTTATTTCCGAAGCCGTTTCCCATTTTAACGTTACTTTTTGATTATCAACGGCTTGAGCTGAAAAGTAGGATATTTCAACGGGTACGGCTGATGCTTTCAGAGAAATGTTATCTAATCTTAGGCGGTTTAAAGCTGTAACGGCATCGTTCTTTTTCAGAAATCGGAAGTAAATATTAGGTTGATTGTTGTAAAATGAACCTAAACTGACGGGACCCCAGCCATTACAACTGGGTGTAGGTGCAGAGGCGTTTAAGTCGCCTAATTTATTGAAACCCACACCATCGGTACTTACCTGTATTTCAAAATTACCGAGGTCTGCATCTGACATTCGGTAATCAAAACTAAAAGTGAATGGCCCGATAAATCCTGATGTGCTACTTTTTATTTGTAAATAATCGTTTGTATTCCAGCTATTTACTGAAAAGCCTTGACCCGTACACGCATCTTCGGCAAAGTTACTGAGTCCGTTTTGTGTTAAGGTAGCCGAACCCGCAGAAGCAAAAAGCGGCGGTGCCGAACCCGTGTAGCCCGAGAAATCGAAATTAAATACCGTTTGGGCTGATAAGGATTTTATCCCCATCAACAGACAGATAGTGAGAAACTTTTTCATCATTTATTTTAATTGGTAGTGAGAAACTTTTGGTAAGACAAATTTATGAATATCTGGTAGTTAGACAATAAAAAAGGGTAAAAGGAATTTCCCTTTTACCCTTACTTTTGTAAAGAAACGCTTTGCTATAATAGTTTTTTAGCTCTCTTTTACGGTATCAATAAAACATTTTACGTTGTCTGGATTGGTGTCTGGATAAACCCCGTGTCCGAGATTAGCAATGTGTTTTTGTCCACCAAATTGGTTTAGCATCAAACGAGTTTGCTTTCTAATTTCATCAAAAGAACCATAAAGTACGCAAGGGTCGAGGTTGCCTTGTAGTGTTTTGGTATCGCCAATTAGTTTGCGTGACTCGGCAATATCCATATTCCAATCCAGTCCGATGACTTCGCAGTTAAGTTTACCCATTTCTTCACGGGCGAAGAACGCTCCTTTGGCAAAGACCGTTATGGGTACTTCGGTGATAGCATCGCAAATTTGGGCGATGTACGGTAGTGAATAAGTACGGTATTGGTCGGGAGAAAGAATACCTGCCCAAGAATCAAAAATCTGTACAATATTTACTCCTGCCGCTATTTGAGCTTTCAAATATGCAATGGTGGTGTCCGTAATTTTCTGTAAAAGAGCGTGCGAAAGTTGGGGTTCGGTATAAAGGGCTTTCTTAGCTTTTGAGAAAGTTTTTGAACCACGCCCCTCAATCATGTAGCAAAGTAATGTAAATGGAGCCCCCGCAAAGCCAATTAATGGTACTCTGCCGTTTAGTTCACACTTCACGATTTTGATAGCGTCTAATACATATTTTAATGATTCTTCGGGATTTGCTATCTGCAATTTTTCCACATCCGCCATTGATTTGATGACTTCTGGAAAAATCGGTCCTACCCGTTCTTCCATGATATAAGGCAAACCCATAGCTTCGGGAACTACCAAAATATCAGAAAAAATAATTGCCGCATCAACGCCCAAAATATCTACGGGTTGAATGGTAACTTCGGCGGCTAATTCTGGATTGGTAGCCAACTGAATAAAACTGCCAGCCTTTTCACGAACGGCACGGTATTCTGCCAAAATTCTTCCTGCTTGACGCATCATCCACACGGGAGTACGCTCTACACGTTCGCCACGAGCGGCACGTAGTAATAAATCGTTTTGTAAAATTTCCATAAATATTGTAACTCAATGCTCCAGCATCGAACGAGTTACAAAGATACGATTGAAAGCTGAGAATGGATTTTAAATAGAAGAGAAATTAAACTTGCCCAACAGGAAAGTGAGGCAAGTTTAATCAGACACTCAAAATTTATACTCAAACACGTATTCTCCTGCACCTGCTTCAAAAGATAAGCCTTCTGGTGTGGTTCTGATTTGTTGAAAACCTGCCTGTGCTATGGGTTTACCGTTTTCGGTGGCTTCGTTAGTACCTTTGGGTAAAGTGATTGTAGCGGTGGTATTAGCAGGAACTTTCATGGTGAGTTTGATTTTACTGTCTTTTAATTCCCAGCCCGAGGCAATTTCTCCGTAGGGGCTATTTAAGGTTGATTTTGCATAGGATAATTTAGTAGAAGGTTCGGGCTTTAAATAAAAATGTTTGTACCCCGTTGATTTTGAGTCTATTTCAATGCCTGTGATAACTCTATACATCCAGTCGCCGACTGCTCCGTAGGCGTAATGATTAAATGAATTCATTCCTACATCTTGAAAGGTGCTGTCGGTTTTTTGTCCATCCCAGCGTTCCCAAATGGTGGTAGCTCCCATTTTTACGGGATAAAGCCACGAAGGATAACTTTGCTGTAACAGTAAGTCGTAGGCAACTTCTGTTTGTTTATTTTGTGAAAGTACATGGCAGAGATAGGGTGTTCCGAGAAAACCAGTCGAAAGATGATTTTGACGACTTTTTATATCTTTCACTAAATGTTCAGTGGCTTTACTTTGCAAATTTTCTGGGAGTAAACCGAACATCAGTGCCAAAACGTAAGCCGTCTGCGAGTCTGACGCAATACGCCCAGCGGGAGTAACGTATTGTTCGTTAAAGGCTTTTTTAATGTTATCAAACAACTCGTTATAGACTTTAGCATCTTCTGTTTTGCCTAAAGCTAAAGCAGATTCTTTCAGGAGATGGGTTGAATATGCAAAAAATGCTTGGCATAGGTAATCACGGTCGGTGTAGCCGTCGGGTTCGGTATGGCTGTTCATGGCGGGTTTATAGTACAGCCAATCGCCAAAAATGCTACCATTTTTCCACAAATAACTACTACCCGCTTTTTTACGAATAAATTCCACGTAAGCCTTCATGCTTGGATATTGCGTTTCGAGTAGCTGTTTATCGCCGTAGGTTAAATACATCGTCCAAGGGGCGATAACGGCAACATCACCCCACCCCGCAGAACCTTGAACCGTCTCTGCATCTATTTTATTCAACACATCAGGAACAACAAACGGAACTGAACCATCAGGGCGTTGGTCGGCGGCTACATCTTTGAGCCACTTCGTGAAAAAGGCAGCCACATCAAAATTATAAGCGGCTGTTCGGCAAAATGCCTGTGCGTCGCCCGTCCATCCCAAACGCTCATCTCTTTGTGGGCAGTCGGTAGGTACATCCACAAAGTTCCCTTTTTGTCCCCACTGAATATTACGTTGTAGTTGATTAATCAGTGCATTTGAACATTCAAATGTTCCTGTGGGCTTCATATTTGAATGTACCACGATGCCCGTGAGATTTTCGGGCTTCAAATCCATTCCTTCAATAGAAACATAACGAAAACCCATAAACGTAAAACGGGGTTCGTACACTTCTTCGCCCTCACCTTTGAGTGTGTAGGTAAGGGTAACTTTGGCGTTTCGGAGGTTTTCAATGTAAAAATTACCGTATTTGTCCAATACTTCAGCATGGCGTAAAACGATTTTTGTTCCCTTCACTCCTGACACTTTTAGGCGTATCCAGCCTACCATATTCTGCCCCATGTCAGCTACCAAAAGTCCTTTGGGCGTTCTGAAAATTTTGAGAGGTTTAATTTCTTCTATGCGTTCTATTTTTGCTCCTTCCGAAGCCACCAAATTACGGTTATCAAAAGTAGCTGTTACCACATTTGCCCACTGGGTATCGTTGAAAGTGGGTTCGTTCCAGCCTTTAATTTCCCGAGTAGCATCGTAGTTTTCTCCGTCGTAGATTTCATTTACTCTGATAGGCCCATCATGCGTGTATTTCCAAGAATTATCCGAAATAATGGTTTCCTGCGTTCCGTTGGTGTATTTTACATTTATCTGACACAAAAGACCGAGTCTTTTACCATAAAATCCTTTGTTATTCATCCAACCCAGTGTACTTCTAAACCAGCCTTCGCCCAACATGGCTCCTACGGCGTTTGCTCCTGACCTAAGCATATTGGTTACATCATAAACTTGATATTGTAGGCGTTTGTGGTAGGCTGTCCAGCCAGGGGTAAGTACTTCATTGCCTACTTTTTGTCCGTTGAGGCTTAGTTCGTAATAGCCGTGACTGGTTACATACGCTCGTGCGGAGGCTACTTTTCCTTTTAGGGTAAATCCTTTTCGTAACATCGAAGCAGGAGATTTATCGGGTTCAGACATGGCTTGGGTGGCGGGTTCTATCCACTGGGCTTGCCAGTCGGTAGGAGATAATAAACCCATTTCCCACGAAGAAGGACTACTCCAAGCGGATTCTCGCCCTTGATTATCCCAAATTTTTACTTGCCAAAAATATACCTTGCCCGATTGTAACGGTGTGCCTTTGTAAGTTTGTAAAATAGATTCGTTGGAAGGGGTTTTGCCAGAATCCCACACTAAAGTTTTCTTCTCAAAAACCTGATTAGTGGCTACTCTGATTTGATAGGCTGTTTGAGCAATATTTCGGTCAGAGGATTTTATTTTCCAGCTCAGTCTCGGATTTTTTGTTTCGATTCCCACGGGTTTTTGTTGATGTTCGCAAGTCATTTCAATTAATTGTACTTGGCAAAAACCCGAGTAAGACACCAAAAAAAGAAGTAAACAACCAATTATTTTTTGAGTAACTTTCATGTTGTGAAGTGTTTTGAATACGAAATTAGAAAAATCAATTCTTGAAATATTTTAATTTATTTCAAGAATAAGTCAAAAAAAATCAAAAAGTATCATGTGCTTTCCTGTATTGTAGAAAAGCAATCATGAATCTTCAATGTTAGAAATAAATGGGAAAATGTATAAACTAAAGTTAAATCCGAGCGATAAAACGCCCAAATACAAGCAAATAATAGAGTCTGTCATTACGGATATTGAACGTAATGTGCTGAGAAAAAACGAGCAATTACCGTCTATCAGTGAATTAAGTGAAGAGTATTATTTGGCACGAGATACCGTAGAAAAAGCCTATCGTGAGTTGCGAGAAAGGGGTTTCATTACGTCGGTACAAGGAAAAGGATATTATGTAAACGGTAGTGAAAGTAGAAAGAAGCGTATTTTGTTGATTTTCAATAAATTAAGTTCTTATAAAAAGTTGATTTATTACGCTTTTCTGAAAGTTTTGGGCGATAAAGCCTCCGTAGATTTGCAAATTCATCATTATAATGCCCGACTTTTTGAGGAGATTATTGATAAAAACTTAGGAAAATATAATCATTATGTGATAATGCCTCATTTTTTTCCCGAAGAAGAGAAAGCTATCGCTATCAAGGCATTAGAGAGAATTCCTGTCAAAGAATTGGTTTTATTGGATAAAGATTTACCCGACCTCAAGCATGATTATTTGTCGGTTTATCAAGATTTTGAACGAGATGTTTCCGAAGCCTTAGAAAGTGCCAATGATTTGATGGCTAAATACCAACGGATTATCTTAGTTTTCCCGAGTGATGGTAACTATCCTAACGAAATTGTGCGGGGTGTTCGTTACTTTTGCATCAATTCTCAAAAAGAATTTATCATTCGGGAAAGTGTGGAAAATGAGTTGTTGCAGTCTCAAACGATGTATTTGGTGGTAGAAGAAACGGACTTAGCGGAATTGGTAAAAAAAGCCCGAATGTCGAATTTTGTGATGGGAAAAGACATCGGTATCGTGTCTTTCAATGATACCACGCTCAAAGAATTACTGGGAATTACGGTCATTACTACCGACTTCGAGACGATGGGAAGAACGGCAGCGGCGTTGTTATTGGATAATAAACAGATAAAAATTAAAAATCCGTTTTATATGATTCGGAGAGATACGTTGTAATATTTAGTGATTTTGTAAATTGTAATTGAGTGAGTTATCAAAACAAGTTTTCCCAATTTCAAAATCACTAAATCACAACACAGCAATGAAAAACCATGAAATCCACCATCCTTCAATACGTTAAAGAGTACTTAGACCAACGAATGCAAACGTCTTGGGATGCCATGCAGGCGGCTCAGGAGTCTGCTAATGGAGAGTCGAAGTCTTCGGCGGGAGATAAATACGAAACTTCAAGAGCGATGGGACAAATTGACCGTGATATGCACGCCCGTATGTACGAACAAGCTCGCCAAGAACGGGCATTGGTGGAAAGAATAGATGAAAGTATCCATTTCAGAAAAGGGGCATTGGGGGCATTTTTGAAAACTTCAATGGGTGATTTTTTTCTCTCGGTCAGTATTGGACAGGTAAATATTGATGGTAAAAATGTAATGATTATTTCTCCACAGTCACCTATTGGAGCTTTACTGATGGGTAAAGAAGTGGGCGAAAAATTTAGTTTTAGAGGTAAAGAAACCACAATAGAATCAATTGATTGATACTTAAAATAAGAGATATTGTAAATTGTTTCGCTCAATTTAATCGTCTCACTATCAGGTTATTAATTACATCAAAAAACTGAATGGGCTTCATCGTTCGCCAGTTAAAGATATTCAGTGTACCGCCCATATTTATGTAGATATCGAGGTTATATTTAGCAAATTCTCTTTCAACGTGTTCTTGAAAATTGCAGGCAGCAATCCAACCATCTTCTACATCTTCAAACCATTCAGCATAGTAATCGTCTTCGGCACCGTGAAAATTAAGGACATTTTCACCCAACAGAATAAATTTACTGATACCTTGATACGTGAGGTGGTCAATGACCTCCCGTTTGAAAAACATAATATCGTTGTGAAGGGTATCATTCCATTCACCAAACATTTCAATAATGGCAAAACGACGGTCGTAGTCGGCAAACAAAATTTTGCAGTACAGCGTTTCCGAACCAATTTCATCCCACATCGGATGAATATAGTAACCATAAATACTATTTTCGTAATAATCTAAGTTGTAAAGTCGCTCATAAAAAGGAGAACGAGGGTCACGGGAAGCCACGTATAATTCTTCCCAACGGTAGTGTGGTTCTATATCTTGCATACACTGAAATTAAGCGGGATGTTCTAATTTTTAACGATATTTTTAATGTTTTTGTTACCTTGATATTGCTACGAAATACGATGAATCAAATTTGTGTGGTTTTTCTTAGATTTGTAAAAAATTCAACCATAAAATATGCTTAGTCAAGTCCTGATATTAAAGAAAGAATTAGATGCACTCAGACCTATCGGGCGTGAGCAAGAGGCAATTATTATGCAAAAATTCAGGTTAGATTGGAACTATCACTCTAACCATTTGGAAGGTAATAGCTTGACTTACGGTGAAACCAAAACTCTTATTCTCTTTGGACTCACGGCACAAGGAAAACCCCTAAAAGACCATTTTGAGATAACTGGACACGATGAAGCCGTTAAATGGATTGAAGATATTGTAAAACAAGACCGTCCGCTAACCGAAAGTTTCATCAGAGAATTACACACGCTTTTGCTAAAAGAATCTTATCAAAAGAAGGCTCAATCTCCGAGTGGAATTGCTACCACAAGAGACATAAAAGTAGGTCAATATAAATCTGTTCCCAATCATGTTTTGACCCAAACGGGAGAAATGTTTTATTTCGCTTCGCCCGAAGAAACACCCGCTAAAATGCACGATTTGATGGATTGGTTTCGTGAAAAACAAGCAAATCAAGCCACAGAGCCTGTTTTATTAGCGGCAGAGTTTCATTATAGATTCATCAGAATTCATCCTTTTGATGATGGAAATGGTAGAACGGCAAGGCTCTTGATGAATTTTATTCTGATGCAATATGGTTATCCACCAGTTATCATCAAGACTGAAGATAAGCAAAATTACTTCAACGTTTTGCGTTTGGCAGATGCGGGAAATCTTGAACCGTTTGTGGACTACATTGCCGATAATTTATCACGTTCCTTAGAAATTATGCTGAAAGGAGCAAAAGGCGAAAGCATTGAAGACCCTGACGATTTGGATAAAGAAATTGCTCTGTTGGAACAGAAGTTGAAGGGAGTTGGTGAGAAGATTGAAGTCGTAAAAAGTATAGACGTTATGACACAAATTTATAATAATTCGTTCAACAGGCTTACCAGAAAATACATTAAAGAGAGTGAGAAGTTTGATAGGTTTTATTTAAAGAAGGAAATAGTTTTTCTATCAGATAACGAATGGGTTGCTAATACATTTTTAGAAGTAGAATATTTTTTGAAAATTTTCTACTCAAACGCTAACTACAATCCTAAAAATTTAGGGCTTAAACTTAATTTCGTTTCTATCAATCAATTAAGATTAACAGACGTGATGTTTAGTACTGGAATCATCATTGAATTTGAAAATGGATACTATAATATTAAAGCTTTATTTGATGTAGCAAAAACTAAAATATACTTTAAAAAACCCTATTCCGAACAACTAACAGACGAAGAAATCAACCTCATCGTAAATACAGAAATGAAACGTCATACGGCTTTTATTGAGGATAAAATCAAAGAAATTCAAGCCCAATAATTCCTTACCTTTGTACCATGACAGAAATTCCAGCATTTAAAAAGAATCTTCCTACCCAAATTGCGGTGTTGGGTGGCGGCAGTTGGGCTACGGCAATTATCAAAATCTTAACTGAAAATAACGTAAGAGTAAAATGGTGGTTACGCCGTAAGTCGGATGTAGATTTTATCAAAAAGTATAATCATAATCCATCTTATCTGACGGATGCCCCGCTGAATCCACGCAAAGTAAAGGCGTATTACAAGATGTACGATGCCCTCCAAGGGGTTGATTATGTGATACTTGCCGTGCCAGCAGCCTTTATTCCAGATGCTTTAAAAAACCTAACTCGTAATCATTTTGCGGGCAAAAAAGTAGTTTCTGCCATCAAGGGAATGATACCCGATGAAAATATGCTGGTAACTGACTGGATGGAAAAAGTTTTTGGCGTACCCATTACGCAAATGTGCGTGATAGCGGGTCCGTGTCATGCCGAGGAAGTTGCCCAAGAAAAACAGTCGTATCTTACCATTGGTTCGCCTAACATTCATTTAGCCCAAGAGTTTTCAAATTTGATGACGTGCCGATACATTCAGGCAAACCCCGTAGCGGATTTATACGGGGTAGAATATTGTGCCGTTATCAAAAATATTGTGGCAATGGCTTGTGGAATCACACATGGTTTGGGTTTTGGGGATAATTTTCAAGCGGTGATGGTGTCAAATGCTATGCAGGAAATCAAACGGTTTTTAGATATTGTTTACCCGCAAGTAAGTAGAGATTTGCACAGTTCGGGGTATTTAGGAGACTTGTTGGTAACGGCATATTCTCAATTTTCGAGAAACCGTACATTCGGAAATATGATTGGACGGGGTTATTCTGTAAAATCTGCTCAAATAGAAATGAATATGGTTGCCGAAGGGTATTACGCCGTAAAAAGTATTCATAAAATCAATGAACAACACGATGTAGAAATGCCTATTATTGATGCCGTGTATCGGATTCTGTACGAAAGAGCGAACCCAATGGCTGAAATCGGGATTTTGAAAGGTTTTTTGAAGTAGTTACTCGTGTATTCTTACCCGTTTGTATCGTCTCTTGAACTGATAACGAATTTCTGCCTCTACGGCAAACATAGAGTCTTCGGTTTTGTTTTCACTCAAAAATTTAGCTTGTAAACCTATTCCTAAGCGTTTTGAAATAGGGTAAATGTAGCCTGCCGTAAATTGAAGATTTGAAAAAGCCATCGTTGAGCTTTCCGACTTATTGCCTAAAGCATTGGCAAAAGCGTGATGAATCGAAACACCCGTAGCCGCCGATGCGTAAAAACGTTTGAATATCCGCATTTGTATGCAAAATAAAATGGGGGTTACTGCCAAACTGGCGGTATTAACGCTCTTTCCTTCCGAAAGTTGAACTTCGTAGAATTGATAGTGTCCGATATCAACCCCCATACTCAAACGGTGTTCGGGTTCCCACATACATTTCAAAAAGTAAGATTGAAAATTTTGCCTTAACCCTATCCTTTTAGGGTCAATTTGTAAGGTATTAATGTAATGACTCAAGCCAGTACCTACCACAATACTCACGCCTCTGGCTACGCTATCACGGGTATTCCAACGTTTCTGAGCCACCAAATTTTTACTCAGAAGGGTTATCAAAATGATGAATAATAATTTCCTCATGTTATTTTCGGATGTAATGATAGTACGCTACGATAGAGGGATAATTGGTAAGAATGCCGTCAAAATCGCCCTCTTTGATATATTTTCGGATAAATGCCTCGTTGTCTAAAGTCCAGCAATACACCTTTCGCCCTTCTTTGTGCATCAAACTAACTTCAGATTGCAGCGTTCCCAGCGTCCATCTCGGAGCCCACACCTGAGCATTAATTTCTCTGACGTTTTCGGGCGTGAGTTCACACAAAGACGGAACATTTTGATAATTTGGATAGGTTTTGAAAAATGTAAATGTTTGGTCGTCGGGCAAACCAATATAAATGGACAAATCCCGCTTCTTTAGTTTTGCTCGTTCCTGCATTTTTTGTTGAATGGGAATCACTTTCGCCATCGTATTGGTTTCTGATTTCATGTCTAACCAAACTACTTTCAGATTGGTGCTATCCACCACTTTCAAGAGAGCATCTTCTAATTTGGGTATTCGTTCGCCATTGACTAATCGAATAAAACGAGAAATTTCGGCAAAGGTATAATCGGCAATAGGTCCATTCAGAGGACTTTTTTGTGTAAGTCGGATATTAATGTCTTCATCGTGATAAAGTACAGGAACTCCATCTTTCGTTAAGCGAACATCAATTTCAATACCCGTTGAACCCAAGTTTTCGGTAAACTCAATCATTTCTAATGAATTTTCAGAAATGGATAATAAATCAGAGGTTCGCCCGCCCGAACGGTGTGCCAAAATTTGAAAATCATCTCTCAATACTTTCTCAACGAAAGGTCGGATGTAAGTCAATTCAATTACTCGTTCGGATGGATTATTACCTAAGCCAAAATCACCTTTCAAGGAAAAATTTTGGGGACGTGTCTGATTATTTACCAGAATGAGATTGCTACCTTCGGTGGGAGTCATCTTAAAGTTAATCCTCCCCGTTTCGCTATTCAAAGCGTATCGCCAATAGCCATACAGATAAATAGTAGAATCTTTTTGGATTCCTTTTATTACGGAGTAAAAGCCATTTGTTCCACCCAAAACAGTAAGATTATTTTGGCTATTCCATTTAAAAATAACGGTATCTCCTAATAATTCTCGTCCTCTTGTCACCTTATAAATGCCTTCCAATTTAGTTTTTATGGTGGGTAGCAATACTTTTCCATTTTCGACGGGAGGAGTGATATTGACTACTTCGGGCAGGTCATAGTTGTTGCACCCAATACCCATAATGGCTATCAGTAAAAGTAAAATGACGTTTTTAGGCAGATAAAAAGATGACTGTTTTGTGTTCATATAAAATCTTCTTCTCATGCGTAGTTATTTGATAATCAGTCCTAAAAAGAACTCAATATTGTGGTACTTTCTATTAAAAGCCGTAAAGGCAGGCCAAACAGGATAGTAATATTTTACGTAGTTGTCACGGCATCCCACAATCAT